>JABFSV010000447.1 GCA_013140405.1 Methyloglobulus sp.
TGCTGTTTAGTTGGACAGGTTCCGGTTTAGGTTGGGACATGTACGGCTACACACACGCAACACAACCCACTTATTGTGATGCCTCTGACAACGCAACGGTAGATTATCCTGCGGACAAGATGTCGCAATCAGCGTCTGACCGTTGCAAAAAACTACCTGTCAACCTACCTGAATTACAGGAATTGACCTTTGGGCCATTTTACAGCGGTAGTCCTTATTTAGGTAACGCAGGCGCATTGCCCCCCGGCGAAGGCGGCTTCAATGCCAATAGTGGCTACTTCTTCATGTGGCATTCTCACAGCGAGCGTGAACTGGTCAACTTTAATATTTTCCCAGGCGGCATGTTGACTTTCCTGATTGTTGAGCCACCCGGAACACCTATTCCTTAACGATTAAAGAACGGTTTAAGGAATCTATCTCTGCTCTTGAATAATGCAAGACAAATGAATCCGGCCAACCAACTAATTAGATGACAGATTATTTGATGAGGTTATCACCCATGAAAAAGAAAATAACACGTAGCCTCCTGGCAAGTGCCGTGGCTCTGGCCTGCGGCAATGCGCTGGGAGCAGAATACTGGCTTTGTGCCGGTACATTCAACAAAACCATGCCTGATGGCAGTGTAGTCCAGATGTGGGGCTATGCTGATGTAAGCAATATCACTACTTATCCTGGCAATGTCTGCCCAGCCAGCGGCGATCCAGCTTATACCGCACCTGGCCCACAATTAAATGTAGCAGTCAGCGATGCAAGTTTGACCGTCCATCTCCAGAACACTTTGGCTGAAGCGACCTCGTTGGTGATTCCAGGACAAACAGAAACTGCTATGGCCCCTGTTATGGTCGCCAACCGGGTACAGTCTTTTACGCATGAAGCGGCGGCAGCGGTTGGTGTTACTCCAGGATCGGCTGATTACACCTGGAATAACTTGAAACCCGGCAGCTACGCTTACCAAACCGGGACCCATCCCGCCAAACAGGTACAGATGGGACTTTATGGCGCGATGGTTAAGGATGAAGCGGCTAACTCGGCATACCCAGGCATCAGCTATGACACGCAAGTCGTCGAATTCCTGAGTGAGATTGACCCGGTGATGCATGAACGTGTTGCCAATAGCTTGTATGGTTTGCTTTGTGCAGATGCACAAGAACAAAAGACCAACCCTTGTACCAGCACTATTGGTTACAACCCGAAATGGTTTCTGGTAAATGGTAATGTTTTCGTTGATCCCAGCCCCGCTGCACCAGCAACGATACCAGCTGGTAACGGTGGCGCTACTACGCTTATCCGCTTTATTAACATGGGCTTACGTAGTCACAGCATGATCCTTCAAGGTGCGAGCATGAAAGTCGTAGCGGAAGATGGTCATGTTTTACCAGTTCCTCACGATCAGTATTCGTTGATGATTCCCGCCGGCAAAACGCATGATGCTTTGTTTACGCCAGCAACTCCGGGTGTGTACCCACTTTATGAACGTATGCATAACCTTTCGGTTGCCGACACCACAGGCATTAAGGCCGGTGGTTTGATGAGCTTTCTTGAAGTAGGTGCGAGTACGGCTACCCTAACGGCGGTCAATGATGTATTTTCCGGCAATGAAGATACGGTCATAACGGGCAATGTATTGGGCAATGATACATTTCCACCAAACGCGATTGTGGTAGTTGATGCACCATTAGATTTCCCATTAAATCCTGACGGTAGCTTTAGTTATACGCCAGTGCAGGATTTCAATGGACACGTCAGCTTTACCTACCACGTTGATGATGGGGTAACTCCTCCTAACAACCTCGTGAGTAATGTTGCCACGGTAGACCTCAATGTAGTTGCGGTAAACGATGCACCAACCATCACTTCTACGCCTGTTCTCACGGCTACTGAAGATGCGTCTTATACCGATGCGGTGACTGCAACTGATGTAGATGCAGGGCAATCATTAAGCTATTCGCTGGTCGCCGCACCTGCGGGAATGACCATTAATGCCATATCTGGAGCTATTAGTTGGACACCAACAAATGCCCAAGTTGGAGACAATAATGTCACTGTCAAGGTAACGGATTCATCAGGTGCAGCCAACAATTCGGCAACCCAGGACTTTATCGTTGCAGTAACTAACACTAATGATGCACCAACCTTGAATTTCAATCCTGCACAAAATGCAGTGGTAGGTACAGCATTCAATCTTAACGCAGTCGGCAGTGATATTGATGCAGGTGATGTGCTGACCTATTCAATAACGGGCAATCCTACTTGGTTGAGCATTAATCCAACTACTGGTGTCCTCTCAGGAACGCCAAATGTTGTCGCTTCTTCTACAGTGACGGTTACGGTGACGGATACATTTGGCCCAGTAGCTGCAAGCCAAAACTTTAATTTGGACGTGACTGCTGTAGCCGTAACGCCAGTGGTTTATTTCTCAACTTTTGGCAACACTAATCCGACTGGCTTGGCAGGTACGGCAGATGATGCCGATATCTATTCCTGGAATGGAGCGGCATTTACCAGAGTTGTTGATATGTCGACCAAAGGTTTACCTTCTGCCGCTAACACGGATGAACTGAAAATTATAGATGCTACGCATTTCTACTTATCGTTCGTTGCGGATACGACATTGCCCGGCCTAGGTACAGTTCAAGATGAGGACATCGTGTATTATAACGGCACGTCCTGGACTTTATTCTTCGATGGAACATCCAAAGGCCTGACAAACGCCAACCATGATATTGATGCCTTTGATATTGCCGGCAATACGGTGTACTTCTCCACATTTGGAAGCACCAATACGCCTGGAGCAACCAATCCTCCTGGAGAGGCTGGCACAGCGGACAATGCCGACATCTACTCATGGGACGGATCAGTATTTAGCCGTGTTGTGGATCTATCAACGCTTGGTGTACCCGCAGCCCCTAGATCAGGCTCTGTTTCCAATGTCGATGGCTTAAAGTTTATAGACAGCACCCACTTCTACGTGTCTTTCGCAGGTAATGTAACACTACCTGTCATTGGTCAAGTTCAGGATGAGGATATTGTTTATTACGACGGCACCGGCTGGTCGGTTTATTTCGATGGGACTGCCGCACCTAAAAGCTTGACTTTAGGTAACCTGGATCTTGATGGCTTCGACATCAAACCTTTACCGTAAGTCTTTAGGGAAGTAAAAGTAACGCATCTGATGGAGGTATTGTCAGGTGCGTTTCCTCCCCTTTCCAAAATGCAAATCAACATTTGCAAGCCACAATAAAAAACGGAACAGAAGATGGTTCCGTTTTTTATTGTGGCTATTTGCCATCGCAAATACTGCGTCACTTTTTGCTAATGCCCTCATTAGCTTCAGACCAATTCCTCAAGCTCAATATTCCCATATAGGTATTCTTACGTATTGTTGAGGCAATCTAATTTGAATAACCTATCTCTAATTATATTGCGTTTAATTAGTTTGTCCGATTAATCCCAGCACTCCAAGATGCTGGGATTAAACACCCGAATATCTGGTTCTTACTTATTGGTACTACACTATGAAACACCTCATAACTCGTATTGCTCTTACCGCCGTGCTGGGCTCTTTTCTCAATGCCCCGTTACAAGCCGGCGTTGTTGATACAGAACTGGAAGCGCAATTAGAAAGCATTTCGCCCAATCAAATGGTTTCAATTATTGTCACCCTGAATACTAGGGCCAACACGAACGCCATTAAAGATAAGAACAAGAGGCAGCGCCGAGCAAAAATAATTAAAGAGATGCACGCCCATGCCAATCTTAAGCAACCCGTCGTAATAGCATTTTTAAAAGCCAGCGGTGCGACTGACATCAAATCATTTTGGATAACCAATAGCTTAGCCGCCAAAGTACCAGCAAGCCTTATTCGTAAATTAGCTAAACGACCTGGCGTTGCCAGAGTCTACGTGGATGCCACTTTGAGCGCACCTGTCTCCAATGCTGCGTTGCTAGCACCGCCGGAATGGAACTTGTCTGCTGTTCACGCGCCAGAGGTATGGGGTTTAGGACACACTGCACAAGGTGTGGTGGTGGCTAACATGGATACGGGTGTAGATGTGGCACATCCTGACCTGAACACAAGATGGCGAGGTGGCACCAATAGTTGGTATGACCCGCACGGACAGTACACCACTCCTACCGACTATGCTGGCCCGTTGATCAGTGGACATGGCACCCAATCTATGGGGTTGATAGTCGGCGGAGATACGGGGGGCACAACCATAGGCGTAGCGCCTGGAGCAAAATGGATTGCCGCCAAGATTTTTAATAACCAAGGTACAGCCCAAGAGAGCCATTTCCATCAGAGCTTCCAATGGATGCTCGACCCAGACAATAACCCTCTCACTGATGATGCACCCGACGTAGTCAATGGTTCTTTCCAAACCGCAGTTGCTGGTGTTTGTGACACCCGCTTTCAGGCGGACATACAAG
>JABFSV010000313.1 GCA_013140405.1 Methyloglobulus sp.
ATCGATCGGTATGGATTTGTTGGTGCGACCAAAAAAATAAAATCCGGCACCTTTTATTACGGCATCAGGATTGTGCATGACGACAAAATGGCCTCGTTGGTTTACCGGGACTAAATTACCGCCTTCGCTCTTGAAAACAACGTTTCTGGTCAAGTTTGCCGCGTAAACGGGCATTTTTTTGATGCTAGGTATGTGGTTATGAGCCAACGGTGCCAATGTGTTTGAATCGATTAATGCGCCTAAAATAATGCTGTTACCGGAAATGGCGTTGATACGTCTTAGTTCGTCTTCGGTTTGGAACAGTGCGTCGGTGTCTTTCTTAGGACGGAACTTAGTGGCTGTAATGGCAATAATATCGCCTTTTGCCCAGCCAGTCGGAATTGAGTTCAATGTTATTTGGGTAGAACCCGCTGCTGGATCTATTGAAAGTGTGTGGTAAGCCGATTTTTCAGAGCCATAGATGCGGGTTTTGCCCTGTAATATGATGCCTCTGCTGATATTGGTTGGATCCCAGTTCCGGTTAATGACACCATTTTGGGCAATGATAATTTCGACTTTTTTTGTTTGTTCGACCCGATTGTTTTCTGCTCCAATTTCAAATGTGCCGGTCTGAGTGACAACTAACGTGTCTAATTTAATCCTAACGTTATTATGGGTTGCAAACTTGATAATCCCGTCAACCCTTATAGTGTCCAGGCTTGCGTCACTCACAACATCGACCAACAATGTCTTGCCTTGCGGAACGTGGAGGTTTTCTCCAGCTTTGGGAAGCGTGCCGCCGCTCCAAGTGGTAGGGTCAGACCAAGAACCGCTTTTTACAACGGAGCGATTTACAGCGCTTAAATTAACCAAATTAAGTGCTGCTTGATGGTCAGCTCCCATTGCCAGAGCCTGACCAATAGGGGGCAGAACAAGCAGTAAGATGATGAGAAAGTTTACGGCAAGAGTTGTTTCCTTGCTCTTGGTCAAAAAATTGTACATCTTGTCTAGTCCTCTTGGTGGCTTTTATTTTTGCTATTATTTAGGGTGGGAAGAGCAATACAAATCACTCGAAGAGATAGTAGTCTGCTAGGAAGATATTATTTGCGACTTAAATCGCATAATTTCTTCTCAGAGAGAAACATGGTTTAAAGAATGCGATGCGCGTCACAAAAATACCGATTTAGTTAGGGAGAATTTACTCTTGGCTAAAGGCAGCAGCTTCATTTGAATGAATGAAATAAGCGGCATGTAAGCGCTAGCAATTTTATTGTAGTGCAATATCTGTTTTTTGGAAGCGGCCTTGGATCACCAAGTTGGCGCACTCTTTGTGATCGTCTTTAGCTAGTTGTGCAGGACAAGCTTTAAGGCCAGCCTGTCTCCAGTCTTGAAGATTGTATTTGCAGAGTTGTTAAACCCAGTATTGATATGTTGGGAGTGGCTTTTTTGAAGCACCAGACTATGGCGGCAGAAACTGCGAAAACAAGAAATGGAAGTGTTGAATCAGTCGCTGACCAAGTTGCTTAAAAACCAGAAGCCAAAGCGGATGGGACAGGGAAATGCCTAACGTGCAGTCCGACAAGGCATTAAATTTAAGGCCAAAATGCACATTTCAGCACGGCAGTAATACAAGGTTGGTAACCCAGAAAAATTTTGCATATCTGGGTTACCTTCTGTTGGATGCAACGTAACGCTGAAATTATCTTCCAGATTGTTGACGAATAAACAACCTGACTTCAGGATTGCTGATGCGGGTGTAGACGCCATATGTGCCAGGATCGCCACAATTGCCGACACCCCATGAAACGATACCTGTTTGTAAGCCAGTGCGGGCAATCCCAAGATAACCAAAAAGCGGGCCGCCGCTATCACCACTACAACTGTCTTTACCGCCGACTGCAAAACCAGCGCAAATCATCCGCGCCGTGACACCAGGACCAACTGCAGTATTGCATGTTGTATTGTCCACAAGCGGTACATCGACCTGCCGTAAATCAATGCTTGCGCTGCTGCCGTTTGGGTTGGTTGCTCCCCAGCCAGCGGTACGAACTAACGTGGCAGGCTTAGCCAAGCCTGTGATGCATGTCAACGAAGTACAGGCTTCGGGCAATTTCATCAAATTTTTGTTGTCATTCAATACAACTGGCGCGGCCAAGGTAAAAATGGCGACATCGTAATCCAAGGTAGAGGGATTGTATTTTGGATGCTTAACTTGGCTGATCACACTAATTTTTTGGCCAGGATCTGTCACCCGATTGTTAGTGCCGATCCTAACGTGGACTGGTTCGCTGGTGTCCAGGCAATGCGCCGCAGTCAACACTTTGGTAGGGGCTATCAAAGTACCGCCGCAGAATTGAAAATTATCACTAGAGTATTCTATCGCCGCCATGAAAGGATAGGCATGGTTGGGAGCAAGTATCCCACCAACAATTCTAGGTATTGGTTCTGCGGTAACGGTTCCATTGAAAGTGAACAATATCCCCATCGCCAGCAAAAATTTCATAGTTGTATTTTTAATTAACACGTTTACCACCTTGGATTTAACCATAAATATATAAATGCAATCCCTATTGCTACTAAATTCCTTTTAGGATTTTTTAAATGTCTCCTGTAACTAATTGCTATAACTGTAGAACAGTTGGGTACTTTATACTGTGATTGAGTCGTGATTTCTATGAAGTATTACCTCCTCGGTAAAATTAGGGCGGATGTTTCGTATGATTTTAAAAACCTGTCGTGGACTGCTTAAATACTTAGGCATTTTTGGGGTTTGATATGCCGCTCATAACGGGTGGCTTTGGAGTCCGCCGGATTGCAAGCATAAACAATGCGTCACTGTCATAAACTAAGCTGTATTCGACTACGTCCCCTGCGGTAAAGCTCGAAATTACGTTCTTTTCACCTAGATGTAGCTGAAATTTTTCAATATGTAGTGGTAATTGTTCACACATTCAGGATTGCTGTCAGAATTTACCATAAAAACTAATCGACACAATACGTGCAAATACCTATGAGAACGGCTGAGAATCCACGTATGGTAATTTCAACACAAGATGCTAATGTTGTTGTTTTATTAGATGGATATAGTTTCCTGATTTTATGCAAAAAACGGCTGCTTCAAGCCATTTGATACTGTAATGCCGCCCTTACACAACGTAAAACACCATAGTTATATGCACCATCAAGCGACTCATAAACAGGTTTGAGGGCATTTTTTTGGTCATCAGGCAAATTGATGATGATTTCCTCTATTCGCCTTATTTCTTGTTCTGGCAATTCAACGACATCGGCCAATAGTAACTGGCCTTGCTCTAAATACTGTGCCAGATGTCCATAGACAGTGGATTCTTGTAGAGACCTTTTCTCGGCAATTTTTGGGATGCTAAAACCCAACCTGAATAGTTCCACCGACTCGCTTGCTGTATCCGATGCGGAAGAGTTGACCTCGTCATATTCACGGATAATTGCCAGAAATTGTGTGCCATAAAGTTCCAGTTTACGTTCACCTACGCCGGGTAGCCGACTCAATTGCGCCAGCGTAGACGGCTTGTGTTCCATCATCGACATCAAGCAGGCATCATGAAATATGATGTATGGCGGCACATCTTGAAGTTCCGCCAGTTCGCGGCGTTTGTTACGCAGGGCATCCCACAGCAAGCTATTTGCGCTTTTGTTTTTATGGGTTGTTTTGGCAAGTTTACCGCCTTTTATTTTTTCAACCTGGATGTCTTTACGCAGCATCAGTTGTTGTTCGCTGCGAAGGATCGGCCTACATTCCGCCGTCAACCGCAATGCGCCGAAATTCTCAAAATCCACGGCGACCAAGCCACGCGCCACCAATTGCCTGAACACGGAATGCCATTGTTTTTCCTCCAACTGTTTGCCGATGCCGTAGGTTGATTGCTTATCATGCCCAAAACGGATAATCCGTTCCGTCGATTTACCCAGCAAAACATCGACCAGATACGCTACGCCAAAACGCTGCTCAGTCCGGTGGATGCACGATAAGGCTTGTTGTGCAGCCAGCGTACCGTCCCAGGTTTCTACAGGTTCCAGACAGGTGTCGCAGTTGCCACAGGGCTGTTTCAGTGTGTCACCAAAATAGCCCAGCAAGGCTTGCCGACGGCAATGCACCTGCTCACAAAGGGCGAGCATGGCATCCAGTCTATTGAATTCAATGCGTTTTTGGATTTCGTTGGCATTGGATTCCGCCAACATCCGGCGTAACATGATGACATCCTGAAGCCCGTAAGCCATCCAGGCATTAGCGGGCAAACCGTCGCGCCCGGCACGTCCGGTTTCTTGGTAATAACCTTCGATACTTTTAGGTAAGTCCAAGTGCGCGACGAAACGTACATTGGGTTTGTCTATGCCCATGCCGAATGCGATAGTCGCCACCATCACCAAATTTTCTTCCATCA
>JABFSV010000295.1 GCA_013140405.1 Methyloglobulus sp.
GCAGCAACAAAAAAACAGGCAACGTCGCCAACAACAACCAAAGGACTAGGGTGACCCCTTCAGGCAGGATGCGACTTAACAACCAGATCGCCACGCCCAGCAGGCCGATACCAAAGCAGGCCTTTACCGCCGACATCCACTCCCCGGCTTTGGGCAGCAGTTTGCCGGCGAAAGTGCCGACGAACAACAATGGGATGCCCATACCCACCCCTAACGAAAACAATGCCGCGCCGCCCAACACCGCATCACCAGTCTGGCTAATATATAGTAAAGCCCCGGCTAACGGCGCGGTGACGCACGGCCCAATGATCAAGGCGGAAAACACGCCCATGATGCCAGCGCTCCACATACTCCCGCCGCGCAGGCTATTGCTGGCCGCCGCTAATTTGGTTTGTAAAAACCCGGGCAGCTGCAATTCAAACCAGCCGAACATCGGCAAGGCCAGCACAATAAACACGCCGCTAAACAAGGCTATCACCCAAGGGGTTTGCAAAAAGGCTTGCAGGTTACTGCCAAACAAACCAGCAATAATGCCGAACACGGTATAGGTTAAGGCTGAAGCCATCACGTAACTTAATGACAGCCAGAAGGCCTTGCTTGAATTGATATGCTTGCCCTGTCCGGCAATGATGCCGGAGATAATCGGCAACATCGGAAATACGCAGGGGGTAAAGGCCAACAACAAGCCAAAGCCGAAAAAGCTCAGGATCACAAACCAGTAAGGTTTATTGTTCAGCGTTGACAGAATTTGGTCTTGCTCAGAATCGGCGACTTCAAGAGGGACATTCTGCGCTGGAGTTTGATTTTGTTGACCAGAGGAAAGTGCTGGCAAAGCCACCGTCACGGTTTTCTGCTCCGGCATGTAACAGATCCCGGATTCGGCACAGCCCTGGTACACAATCTTCAAGGTCAGATTGCTAACGCCCGGGTCAAACCGCTCAAGCTCGACGATGACATTCACCTCATTTTTAAAAATTTCCACTTTGCCAAACTGGTGGTCATTTTTAGCTTGACCGGGTGGGAATTGGGTATCATTGACTTTGATCCCGGGTGACAACGATTCGATTTTAAAGCGGTGCCGGTACAGGTAACAATCCTCGGCAATCTCCCAGCCCAAGGCGACTGAATTGGCAGACAGCGCCCGCGAGGTCACCTTGAAGGCTTTGTCGGCCGGTAAAAATTCATCCGACCCGACCGCGTTGGCGGCAAAAAACAAAAAAATCAATAAGAGTAAGTTCATGTTAGGTTAACCTATTTAAAACCCGTAACTCCAGGTAAAACTTAATGCTCCGTCTCGGTCGAGCTGGTAGCCGTTGACGTTGGTGTACACCGGTTGCAGCCATTCCACACTGAGGGTATTACCGGCAAAAGCGCCGGAAGGCATGGAAGCGTTTAAACCGAAACCGACATCCCAGTATTTGCCGCCGGAGTTTTGCCGGTAGTCCATCGGCCCGAACTTCAGGATGCTGGTCGGGCTGCCGTCGGTGTTGAACCAGGGATTAGTAGAGTCGGATTGTGAGCCGGGATAGGCGCCTGTTATGCTGCCTTGCGTAGTGTAAACGCCACGGACATTGGCGGTTAACCAGGGTGCAATGTTGTAACCGCCCCATGCCGTGGCCAGGAACAAGTCGCCCAGACGGTAACCGGACTTGTTTTGGTTCTCCATCCGGATGGTGCCGCTGGCTTGCGCGCCCCAGGAGAGGTTATCCCACTGGCCGGTATAGGTGATGCTCGGCTTGAAGTCCCAGGTGCCGCTACCCAATTGCATACCATAATGGGTATAGCCACCGTCGACTTGATGGTTACGGCGATTTTGGATATCCACGTTGCCGGTAGGTGCACTAAAGCCCATTGTTGCATGAAGATGATGAGTGCCATCGTCAAAGACTTTGAGTAAGGCATAAATGCCTAAATCGCCGATGCCGCCAGTTTCGTGGTTGTTTTGCAGGTGATGGTTAAGATGGCCGTTCAGGTTCATGCCCAGGGTGTTGTAGCTATCCGGCGCTCCGTCCAGCCCGCGTAGCGACATCCCCATATCCATAAATTGCGGCATCAACATTAAGGTTAACCAATCGGTAGGGGCGAACATCAAGTCCAACATGTGCATATGCATGACCATGTTGTCCGGCGCAGCAAAACATGGCGCTGTCTGGCAGCCGTTGGCTACGACCGTTTGATCGCTAACAGCTTGGTTTCCCTGCAACAGGTTGCCGCCCTGGCTGCTCCATTGGTAACGGTAACCCACCATGACATCGCCGGCTTTCGGCAGCATATGGGCAAACATAACCCCGGCGGGTTCGTGGCTGGCGTGATGTAGTGCATAATCGGAATGTTGATGTTCGCCACTCCCGCTGCCCTTGAATGATAACGCTGTCATATCGACTTTTAAAGCGGCGTTGGCTAACCAATAGTCGAAGTCGGCATAGCCGCCTTCGCCGCCACCGCCGATTTTTAAGCCACCCTGATGGGTGTAATATTCAAAGCCGGTTTCCAGGGTCAGGCCTTTGGCAAATTGTTTGGTGACGGTTATGCCACCGCTTAAGGTGCCAAAGCCGGATAAGCGGTGGTCGCTGGAGAAATAGTTGGAATAATCTGCGGTGGGGTCAGCCAGATTTTTGAATTTCTTTGAATCATAAGGCAGGCCGACTAAATTGCCGTTGGCATCAACGTGTTCGCTATAGGCTTGTTTGGTCAACAACCAGGGTGCATAAAAGTCGGCGGCATCCTGGGAGTAATAACGGATGCGCGGGGTCACCGTCCAGCCGCTGCCCACAGGTTGGACCCAATCGGCCTGGAAGGTATGCGCCTGGATGCCCCAGTCGTCGGCGGATAAGCGGTAATCGAAATGCAGTGCGGCATCGAGCGGGTTGATGTATTGCACATAACGACCGCCCAGGTTCCATTGATTGCGCACCTCCGGCCTTTGCTCAAGCAGGGCTTGCAAGTTACCTTGGTAGGCGGCACCGGGTGGCCTGAAGAATTGGTTATCGGGATCGACAAAAACAACATTCACCCCTTTGTAGGGGTTGGATAAATAACCCGTGCTGCGGGTATAATCCAGATCAGCGCTGAGCACCGCATCCTGGTTGATGATTTGGGAAACCCCCAGATGCGTTGACCAATCCTGGCGTTTGCCGGACAGGGAAATAGTGTAAGGTGATGATTCCAGGTAGCTAAGTTGGTTTAAACCTTGATCGGTATAGTTGATCATGTTCAAGTAGCCTGTCGCATCATGGTCGACCACTGCGTGGGTATCGCTGTTGGTGTAACTTAAATCCAGGTTTAGCGAGGTCTGTTTCTGGTTGAAATCCCAGCGTGTGCCGATATTTCCGAAGCGCGATTCGTAATCGTCCTCAATGGAAATGCCACCGCCAATACTTAACGCAAGATTGTCCCAGTCGTAACTGAGTTTGAAGTCACCCTGCTTGCGGGTTTCTGGGGAGGCATAGGACATGACATGGGTAACCTGATCGCTTCTGGCATAAACCTGCTGGCCGGTTACAGGGTCAATCTGGGCAGGAACTGGCGCTGCCGGGTGGAAATTTTTATCCAGATAGGTGTTGCCATCCCCTTGAATGTAAGGCGATGCGCCGACAATGGTTGTACCATCAACACCGGTTTTTAATGGATTCATGTTAAAACCCACGGGCGCGGTCGAAATGGGTGTCGCGCCGCCCCAGGTATCCTGGGTGTAATTAAATGCAAATTTAATGCGGTCGGTTAAGCTGACTTTGGCGCTGCCGTGCACACTGTCAACTTCAATGGGATTAAATGAGTTAACCGTGGTTTTTGATCGGCTGGAATCTGGGCGAAAGATAATGCCGCTGATATTCCGTTTACCTTCCTGGTAGTGGCTGTACTGGAAATCTACACTGTCATCATCCGCCGCCTGCGCCGGGTGCTGTAGCAATCCTGGCAGCACCAGGGCAGCGGCAGTTAATGAATATAAAGGTGCTTCCCTACGGTTTGAGACCACCGATTTATTGTTAGTAACCATATTTCTTCTTGTTTAAAATTATTATTGACTTAACTCTGTCTGGCTGATTTTAGATGTCCTGCGCTTTACTTTTTTACTTGGAATCCCCTCAAAATCCATAACTCCAGGTGAAATTGAGGGTGTAATCCCGATCTAGCTGGTAGCCGTTGTAGTCGGTGTGGACGGGTTGCAGCCGTTCGAACTTGAGGGTGTTTCCGGCAAATGCGCCGCTGGGGACGGTGACGTTTATCCCTAAGCCTAAATCCACAAATTGGCCGCCGTAGTTGGTGGGAAAATCGAAGGGGCCGATGTGTTGGGGGACAAAAGGAATAGGTTTCAGAGTAACTGGGTCAGAGATTGTGGCGGGGTAGTATTGGCCTCGAATAGTGCCTTGCGACGTGTACACACCGC
>JABFSV010000412.1 GCA_013140405.1 Methyloglobulus sp.
TTTTTTGCCCAATAAATTCCTCAATATCCGGCATGGAGTAAGCATAATCCTCACAGATAAAGCTGATGGCCTCGCCGCTTGCACCAAACCGCGCCGTCCTACCTATCCTGTGGACATAATCTTCTACGTCTTGTGGCAAATCGTAATTGAAAACATGGCTTACGTCGGGGATATGCAAGCCTCGTGCAGCGACATCAGTGGCAATCAACAGGGAAATTTCGTTTTGTTGGAAACTCTGTAGTAGCTTCTGGCGTTTTTCCTGCGGCACGTCGCCGCTTAAGGCAGCTGTTTTGTAGCCGTTGGCGTTGAGTGTGGCATCCAGTTCTTCTGCACAGCGTTTGGTATTGACAAAGATAATGCTACGTAGCGGTTGGTCATGTTTCAAAATACCTAATAGCAATGGTATTTTTTGGTCGTTTGATGGGCAATATGCGCTTTGTTTAATGGCTTTGGAAGTGACTTCTTCGGTTTCGATCTTGACCAAGACCGGATTGTTCATGTGTTCATAAGCCAACTCGGTTACCTTATAGGACAGGGTTGCCGAAAACAGCATGTTCAAGCGTTTTTCCGGTGACGGCATACGGCGCAACAAAAAACGGATGTCTTTGATGAAACCCAGGTCAAACATGCGGTCGGCTTCATCCAAAACCATGACCTTGACATGATCGAGCGTAAACGCGTTTTGCCTGTAAAAATCTATGATGCGCCCCGGCGTTCCGATGATAATGTCGACATTCGTCTTCACTTTGGTCAGTTGCTTTTGGTAATCTGTACCGCCGTAAATCAAGGCAAAAGACAAATTAAGGCGTTTGCTCAATTGCAATGCATCTTTATGAATTTGAATGGCTAATTCCCTGGTTGGCGCAAGAATAATAGCTCTGGGGTAATTGATGGTTTTACTTTTAACGGGCTTAATAATTACCTTTTCTACTACTTCACCCTCTTCATCATATTCGGCTTCCTCTAATTCATCAGAATCGGTTTCCTCGTTGATTAGGTGCTGAAAAGTCGCCAGCAAAAACGCCGCCGTCTTCCCCGTTCCTGTCTGCGCTTGCCCCGCTACATCTTTGCCCCGTAGTGCCAAAGGTAGGGTCTTATCTTGTATGGGTGTGCAGTGATGAAATCCTGCTTCTTTTAAGCTAAACAAGATGGCATCACACAGTTCAAGGTTACTGAATCGAGTTTCGGTTAAATGATTATTATTCATGGCCTATAGCATACCGTAAAATCCGTTTTAGCCGAAAATTGATTGACTACTCTGTTTATCCCTCCTATAGTTAAGTTTTTAAACGTTGGAGAAAAAATGTGAGTGACCTAGTCCTTCATGTCAGTGATAGTGATTTTAATGATACTGTTATTAACGCTAGTGGCCCGGTGTTAGTTGATTATTGGGCAGAATGGTGTGGCCCTTGTAAGATGATCGCCCCGATTTTGGATGAAATAGCCAAAGACTATGTGGGTAAATTGACGGTGGTCAAGTTAAACATTGATGACAACCCAGCCACTCCGCAACGTTATGGTGTGCGTGGCATTCCTACACTTATGGTGTTCGTGGATGGAGAGGTAGAAGGCACTAAAGTCGGTGCGCTGACAAAATCACAACTTGCCGCCTTCGTTGATAACTATCTGTAAAAGTAATCACGTGCAAAGACCCGTCACAAAAGGTTGGACGGGTCTAAATACTTTCGCTATACTATCCGAACGCGGCAGATTGCTCGCGTAGTCAAACCGAACCGTCCGATAAACCGCATCCCTGAATCCTAAACCCGTTTTACTGCTTATTTAAGTAAGTGCGTAAGCGCATCCTTTGTGTATTTTCTTTTTTCCTATGAACCTTACCGAGCTAAAACTAAAACAAATAAGTGAAGTCATTGAAATAGCTGAGTCCTTGGGGCTTGAAAACGTTGCCCGATCAAGAAAACAAGATCTTATTTTCGCCATTTTGAAGAAGCAGGCGAAAGCGGGTGATGACATCTCCGGTGACGGTGTTCTGGAAATTTTACAAGACGGTTTCGGTTTTTTGCGGACACCGGGTTGCTCTTATCTGGCAGGCCCTGACGACATTTATGTTTCCCCCAGCCAGATCAGGCGGTTTTCTCTTAAGACTGGCGACACCATCAGCGGTAAGATTAGGCCGCCCAAGGATAATGAACGCTATTTCGCCATGCTCAAGGTTGATGAAATCAATTTCGAGCCACCGGAAAATACCAAGAACAAAATCAATTTCTCAAATCTTACACCCCTGTTCGCCAAGCAACGTTTTGTGCTTGAACGTGGCAATGGCACCAGCGAGGATTTGACCGGACGTATCATTGATCTCATTGCCCCCATCGGCAAGGGCCAACGCGGTTTGATCGTGTCGCCGCCAAAAGCCGGTAAAACCATGATCCTGCAAAGCATGGCACAAGCCATTGCTGACCAGAATCCTGAATGCTACCTGATCGTATTGCTGATCGACGAACGTCCTGAAGAAGTCACCGAAATGGAACGTTGTGTCCGTGGCGAAGTGATTTCTAGCACCTTTGACGAGCCGGCAACACGGCATGTGCAAGTCGCCGAAATGGTTATCGAAAAAGCCCGCCGTCTGGTCGAACATAAACACGACGTGGTTATTTTGTTAGACTCAATTACCCGGTTGGCCCGCGCGTATAACACAGTCGTCCCCTCGTCTGGAAAAATCCTGACTGGCGGTGTCGATGCCAACGCCTTGGAAAAACCCAAGCGGTTTTTTGGTGCGGCACGTAATATCGAAGAAGGGGGCAGTTTGACTATCATAGCGACTGCGCTGGTTGATACCGGCTCCAGAATGGACGAGGTCATCTACGAGGAGTTCAAAGGTACGGGCAACATGGAACTGCATCTTGACCGCAAGATTGCCGAAAAACGGATTTATCCTGCCATCAACATCAACCGTTCCGGTACACGTCGAGAAGAATACTTGGTTGATCCCGAAACCTTGCAGAAAACTTGGATCTTGCGGAAAATCCTCCAGCCGATGGACGAAACCGCAGCTTCTGAATTCTTGCTCGGAAAACTTAAAGATTTTAAGACCAACGCAGAATTTTTTGAATCGATGAAACGCTAATTAAATAAGCCTTATTGCCCATAATTCCAAAGTTATGTCCGATACTTACTTACTGATTTGCGCCCTTATTCTGGGAGTTGTGGAAGGCTTGACTGAATTCCTGCCCGTATCATCCACAGGACATCTGATTTTAGCGGGGCAATTGCTCGGTTTTAACGATGACAAAGGCAAGGTCTTTGAAATAGTCATCCAATTTGCGGCAATTTTGGCAGTTGTTTGGGAATACCGTGTTCGGCTTACCCACGCTTTGGTTAGCATCACTAAGGAACGAACCTCGCAACGCTTGGCAACAAACTTAATCATCGCGTTCTTGCCTTCTGCAATCCTGGGTTTTCTGTTCCTGAAGCAGATCAAAGCCTATTTGTTCAATCCAACCGTAGTGGCTTCGGCCTTTATTATCGGTGGCTTGTTGATTTTATGGGCAGAACGCCGCCAACATACGATCCACGCCGAAACCATCGACGATATGACGTGGCAAGATGCCTTGAAAGTCGGCTTTGCCCAAGCGTTGGCGATGATTCCTGGCACTTCCCGCTCTGGCGCTACCATCATTGGTGGTCTTTTCTTTGGCTTGTCCCGCTTGGCGGCAGCAGAATTTTCATTTTTTCTCGCCATCCCCACCATGTTTGCGGCGACGCTTTATGATGTCTATAAGCACCGCGACCTGTTCAATGCGAATGACCTCAGCCTGTTCGCGGTGGGTAGCGTAGTTTCCTTCATCAGCGCATTTTTGGCGGTACGTGGGCTTATTCGGTTCATCAGTCGGCACGATTTCACGGTGTTTGCTTGGTATCGTATTGCTTTTGGTATACTAGTGCTTGGATCGGCACAGTTGGGCTGGATAGATTGGAATGACCATTAACTGATTGAAAAAAATCGTTATGCACTTGGAGTCTTAATTTATCCTTTGAAGAACAAATTAATAAGGAGCTGAAACCAGTATGAAATACGCTGTTTCAAGAATATTTTTCGTTCTTTTTGTCGCCTTGTGTGCCGTTAGTTGCGGCAACAACTCTTTCGCACCATCAGCTTCAATCTTCACTGACCCATCAACCCAACCTTATCTAACAAAGGAAATTCTGATAACTGAGGGCGGTGTCGATAGCCCATACGCCACATTAGGACCAATTGAATATACCCTAAGCAGTGATTTCTCGATCTTTGCAGACCAAACAGATTTACGTTATCAAGCCATTGATTATTTGAAACAAAAGGCTTGGAATAGATACGGCAATAAGGTTGATGCAATCATTGGTATTGAGTTTCAAGAAAGTACTCAAGAGGGTTACT
>JABFSV010000015.1 GCA_013140405.1 Methyloglobulus sp.
GTTCGCCCGAACATGCTGCAACACTTAAGCACACGACCATCAATAACCATTTCATAATTTTTCCCCAATAAATTACGGATAGCTTCCACGAATGACTTGGTTTCCAAGTTATCAAGGTTGCTGTAGCATTTGCATTCCATACAAACCAACTTCATGTATAAGCTGTTATTACTGAATGCTGGCTGAACAACAACTCGCTGTGCCTAAGCTAATACGCTAGACAGCTTGGTTGTTAATCGTTAATTTACCTTTTTTGATAGGGTACTTCGTAATACAATTAGCCGCTTTTTGGTGCATATTGATTTAATTCAAGAATGCTATCGTTTGTTCGTACAAATATTGCTGTTTAATCATTAAAGGTCGTTTTTATGTGTTGGAGTGGAGAAGCGTCAGGGGTTTTAGCTGCTATAGGGCTAAGTACCGCAGTTTATATCGCAAAAAAAGGGGAAGCAAAAGAGCTGTGGATTCCGTTGACGTATTTCGCGTTAATGGAACTATTACAGGCAGTTACTTACATTTACATTGATTTATGCGACAACCCCAATAATCAGATACTCACCATGCTGGGGTATCTGCACGTCGCTTTCCAGCCGTTTTTTGTGAACATGGTGGCGATGTATTTCATTCCCCAGGAAATCAAATACAAAATACAAACGACCGTTTATACCTTATGTTCTGTCGGGACTATTTTCCTGCTGTTTAAAATGTACCCGTTTGACTGGGCTGGCCATTGTGTTATCGGCACGGAAGGCTTTTGTGGGCCGGCTGTTTGTTCAGTACACGGTGCTTGGCATATCGCTTGGCAAATGCCATTAAACGGCTTACTGTCTTACCCTATCCATTGGTTGAATGATTTTGATTGGGGCTTGCACGTGATGAGTTACATTTTGGTGTCTTTCATTCTGCCGATTATTTACGGTTCTTATCGGTTTGTGGCCTTCCATTACCTGATGGGGCCTTGGATTTCCAGCGTGACCACCGATGACCCGAACGAATACGCGGCTGTTTGGTGCCTTTTCTCAATCGCCCTGTGCGTGTCGGTCATCAAGTCACCCGTGCGGAAATACCTGCATGTAAAAAACTGGCCATTTTATAATAAGTACATCACAGAGCCAGAAGCGGTAGCAGTTACCAGATAGATTTAGCTTGTGTGAGACGGTTTCAGACAGCAACCTGCCTTGCAAAAAAAAGCGTTCTCGTACCCTGAATAAAAACCTTCGCCTAAAAACATCTAGGCGAAGGTGAGTTTAGATAAGCTTAAATATATTAGGCTAATTAAACTACGACTCCGCACCATCAAATTGACATACAACCTTGGTTGATAAACATGAATTATCAACTAATCTTATTTGATAATCAGGCCGCATTAGCTATTAACGGGTCAAATTCACACCAGTTTTAACTACATTAATGGATAAAAGCAAGTCAGCATCGACAGAAGTTATGCAGCCTCCAGAAAATTCAGGCTTTCGTGTGTTAATAGTGGATGATAATGTCTCATTTCAAAAATTGTTAGCATTAAGTCTTTCTATGCAACCGTTAATAGGCGTGATCGATTTTGCTAATAGTGGCGAAAGTGCGATTAAAAAAGCTAATGCCCTTACATACGATTTGATTTTCATGGATGCAATGATGCCGGGAATTGACGGTTATGAAACTTGCACGCGTTTGCGGAAAAATCCGATATATAAAAATACGCCCATTATTATGGTGACTGGATTAACCACACCTTTAGATGAAGCCAAAGGCATCATAGCGGGCAGCACAACTTACGTGACCAAACCAGTTCAGCAAGTACCGTTCAAAGAACTCCTCAACAGAGAATTGGCTTTGCTAACGTATAGAAAAAACAATAAGGTAAGCTAGTTAAGATTGTCTTCCGTTTCTTATCAAAGTGTCTAGCTAGACTAACAAAATCCATACCATCCACAACGCATTAATTCCTTACTGAAACTGCAATTGTTTAATAAGGTCTTTGATTTCAAGTTCCTGGGTCAGGATGCTTTCACATAAATGAAATTGTTCTGTGGCACGACGCAAATTTTCCGATGGCTCGGTCACCTTAAAATATCGGTTACCATCCAAATAATCGCAATAAAAACGCAAGCCTAATTCAAATGGAATCAGTCGGATAGCAGGATAGAGGAATAGATAATCGTTAGATGAAAAAAATGCTTTCATTTCCGCCAAATAACTGGCCAACAAAGCACCGCATAACTTAATATTAAACTCGTCTGTTGAAGTGTCATGACAACATGAGCGCAAGCAATCACTGATATCGTAGTGGATTAGCCCAGGTTTGACCGTATCAAGATCAACTAGACTAACGATTTGGAAGCTGGTCTTATCGAATAGGAAGTTATTGAGCTTAGGGTCACCGTGAATAACTCGGACGACCAGTAAGCCCTGTTCTTTTGCCGTTTCCAAGTCATTGACAATGTGTTGGTGATTAGCGATAAAATCGGCGCAAAACGCGTCTTCGGATAATTCAGTTTGGTTTTTTAGCTGTTGGTATTGTCGTAAATAACCAGGTGTGATGTGAAATCCGGGCAATGTGTCATGCAGGCTTGCAGAATCCAAGTCATAAGTCAGACGATGAAACTGTCCCAATGCGTAGCCTACTTGTTTGGCTTGTGCCAGATTACTAATAGTTTCAAGGCTTTCAGTGTTCTCAATATAGCTCAACGCTCGCCAATACTCACCTTGCCCATCACAAAAATAATTATTTTGGTTTACAGTTTTTAAAAGTTTGGGGATTTTTAAGGGTATTTGCGTATCTTTGATCTGACCAATGTGCTGGTTAAGCAGCTCCAGGTTAGTCATAATTTTTCCAGGATTCGGAAATACGTGTTTGTTTATCTTTTGTAAAACGAATGGTTTTGTGTCTGTATTAACCAGATAGGTGTCGTTTATATAGCCATTGCCCAGAAGCTCAATATTTTCAATCGACTGGGCAAATTGTTGCGCAATATCAAGAAGTGTCGGCATTTGCTATTTATTAATGGTGCAAATGCGCTGCCAACCAACGAGCGGCAACTTCCTCCGCGATTCCTTTGCGCCGCGCATAATCCTGCAACTGATCCTTATCAATTTTGCCAACATTGAAGTACTGCGATTCTGGATGGGAGAAATACCAGCCGCTCACCGCCGATGCCGGATACATCGCAAAACTCTCAGTCAGTTCAATGCCAGTGGTTGCAGTTGCATTAAGCAGTTCAAATAATTTGGCTTTTTCGGTATGGTCTGGACACGCCGGATAACCCGGTGCAGGCCGTATACCCTGATATGCTTCGTTGATTAACTGGTTGTTATCGTGCTTTTCGTCCTCTGCATAACCCCAGCAGTCTTTTCTGACGACTTGGTGCATATATTCTGCCAAGGCTTCTGCCAAGCGGTCAGCCAGCGCTTTCAGCATGATAGCACTGTAATCGTCGTGGTCACGTTCAAACTCTTCAAGTTTGGCATCAATGCCTATCCCTGTCGTCACGGCAAATGCACCGATATAATCATGCTTACCTGAATCTATCGGCGCAATAAAATCAGACAGGCAGTAATTAGGCCGCCCTGGGGCTTTCATATTTTGCTGGCGCAAATGATGCAAAGTTTCACGTTTTTGGCTACGGGTTTCATCGGCAAACAAGATGACATCATCATCTTCACTGGCTGCTGGAAAAAACCCGATGGTTGCCCGTGCAGTTAGCCATTGCCCGTTGACTATTTCTTTTAACATACGATTGGCATCATCGAAGAGCGTCCTGGCTTCCTCACCTACTACTTTATCTTTGAGAATATTGGGATAACTTCCCGCCATTTCCCAGGTTTGGAAAAACGGTGTCCAGTCTATATACTCGACTAACACGCCCAAGGAAATATCGTCGATGACTTTTGTGCCTAAAAACTTCGGTTTGACGGGTTCATAACGTCCCCAGTTGAATTTGTTCTGGCGGGCTGCATCAAGCGTATGCTGCTTAGTTTTCGCTTCTCGGCCTTTATGACGTTCCCTAACTTCTGCGTATTCTTCACGTGTGCTTTGGACAAATTCATCTTTTAGCTCGGCGCTTAATAGATTACTGGCTACACCGACTCCGCGTGAGGCATCCGTCACATAAACCGTCGCACCTTCATAATGCGGCTCAATTTTTACTGCGGTATGGGCGCGGGATGTGGTTGCGCCGCCGATCATCAGCGGGATGGTAAAGCCTTGGCGCTGCATTTCTTTAGCGACATGCACCATTTCATCCAGCGAGGGCGTAATCAGACCGCTTAAGCCGATAATATCGACATTTTCCAAACGTGCGGTTTGCAGGATTTTTTCGGCGGGCACCATCACACCTAAGTCGATGACCTCGTAGTTATTGCATTGCAGCAC
>JABFSV010000325.1 GCA_013140405.1 Methyloglobulus sp.
TGAATAATGAAGATAAAAAGGACATGAAGCCAGTTATTGCACAGCAGTATGTCTACCCACCCATGATGTATCCACAAGGTGATGAAATAAATTTGCTGGATATTTGGCGCATTTTGGTAAAAAGGAAGAAATTGATTGTGGTCACTTGCCTTCTCATTACTTTGATGGGTAGTGCATACGCTATTTTAAAGCCTACGATTTACGTTTATTCAACGGCAGTTGAAATAGGCTCAACTTCAATGGGTGGAAAGGAAGCGCCTGTCGATGATATAAACAATGCTGCAAGTAAGTTGAAAGAGCTGTATGTAAATTCGGTATTGAGCGATTTTTATCGTGACAATCCTAATGAGAAAAAAGATCTTCTAATCAATGTCTCTGTACCAAAAAACAGCGAAATTTTAATGATTGGCAGCAAATGCTCAGAAGAAGAAGCCCCGCTTTACCGTCAACTCATTAATAAAATCAGCGCTAAATTAGTAGCTGACCACAGTGAAAAAATTAAAGAATTTAGGGCTGTGTTGTTCGAGCGGATAGGCAATGCAAAGAATCGTTTGGCATTGTTAGAAGACAACGAGAAACAGATTGCTCAAAGAATTGAGGGATTTGACAAGGCTTTTAAGGTATCACCTATTGATAATAGTGGCACCACAGCGTTGGTTATGACTGAACTGTCTAGTCAACAGCACCAAATCAGTGGCGAAAAATTTTCCCTTCTGGCACAAATTACAGATAAAGAATCTGATTTGAAATTAACCCACGATACTAGGCTTTTGTATCCCGTAGAAAAATCGATAGAACCTGTCGGCCTTGATACAAAAATGCTGATCAGTGCATTTGTATTTGCAGGGCTTTTTTTAGGTATTTTTATTGCGTTAACCTGGGATTTTATCGAAAAAATGAAAAACCAGCTAAGCACTGAAAATTGATTAAATGGCTAAGCAGACAAAATTAATTCAGCATTAATAAACTTTGAGTAACATTATGCCAATACAAACCACTGCAATTCCCGATGTGCTAATCATTGAACCCAAAGTTTTTGGGGATGATCGGGGTTTTTTTTATGAGAGCTTTAATGCTGCCCGTTTTGCTGAGGAAACAGGTATTAACGCAAATTTCGTCCAGGATAACCATTCCAAATCGGCTAAAGGCGTGTTGCGCGGCTTGCATTATCAAATCCAGCAGCCCCAAGGCAAGCTGGTACGCGTAGTAGCAGGGGAAGTATTTGATGTGGCAGTTGATATTCGACAACATTCGCCGACCTTTGGGCAATGGGTCGGTGTGATACTTTCTGCTGAAAACAAACGCCAGCTTTGGGTACCCGAAGGTTTTGCCCACGGCTTTGTTGTCACTAGCGATACGGCGGAGTTTCTTTACAAAACAACAGATTACTATGCGCCTGAATTCGAGTGCAGCATACTCTGGAACGACCCTGCCATCGGCATTCAATGGCCTGTGCAGGGCGAGCCGAACCTATCAAATAAGGATAAGATAGGCAAATTACTTGGTGGGGCAGAGGTGTTTGCATGAAAATTCTACTTACAGGCGCTACAGGGCAGGTAGGATGGGAGTTGGCGCGGACGTTGTTGCCAGTTGGTGAAGTTATAGAGGTTGACCGTTCGCAAGCCGATCTTGCTGACACAAGCTCGTTACGGGCCATCATCCAACAATACCAGCCCGATGTTATCGTCAATCCGGCTGCGTACACAGCAGTCGATAAGGCCGAATCAGAACAGGCATTGGCGTTTTTGATTAACGCCGAAGCCCCAGGCGTTATGGCTGAGGAAGCCAAAAAAATCGGCGCATTGCTCGTCCATTATTCTACCGATTACGTTTTTGACGGAACAAAAAGTACCCCGTATGTGGAAGACGATGCGACGAATCCCATCAATGTTTACGGGCAGAGTAAATTAGCGGGGGAACAGGCCATCCAGTCGACAGAGGGAGATTACCTGATTCTGCGGACATCCTGGGTTTATGCCAGCCGAGGCAATAATTTTCTGAAAACAATCCTGCGGTTGGCAGCAGAACGGGAAGAACTCAAGATTGTTGCAGACCAAATTGGCTCGCCGACATGGGCGCGATTAATTGCCGAGACGACCGCGCATATCGTGCGGCAAGCCATGTTTGAACGACAATCCAGCAGTTTTGATCCCAATGTCTACCACTTGACCTCATCGGGAGATACATCCTGGCATGGCTTCGCCCAGAAGATTGTCGATAGTGTCCGCGAACAAGGCAAAATGGAGCTGAAAAACCGGGCAATTCTCCCGATACCTACGACTGACTATCCGCTCCCCGCGAAAAGGCCAACAAACTCGCGCTTATCTACCCGTCGTCTTGAACAACAGTTTGGCTTAACTATGCCGTCATGGGATAATGCGCTTAGGCTTTGTATGCAAGAAACTGTTTAGTTTTTATTTTTCTTATATTTATCCCACCAAGTAGATGGCTACCGTTAGTTCATCATTAAAACAGTGAGAGATATCCGCACATGAAAATATTAATCACCGGCGGTGCCGGATTTATCGGTTCTGCGCTTATCCGCTATGTGCTTGGCAACACTGAACATAGCGTGGTTAACTTAGATAAGCTGACTTACGCGGGCAATCTCGAATCACTCAAGTCAGTAGACGTTAGCCCACGCTATCGCTTTGAACACGCTGACATCTGCGATGCGGAGAAAGTTAACGCTGTGTTGCAACAACACCAGCCCGATGCCATCATGCACTTGGCTGCGGAATCCCATGTTGACCGTTCGATTGATGGCCCAGCGGCTTTTATTGAAACGAACATCGTCGGCACATATATTCTGGTTGAAGCGGCTCGTAACTATTGGCAAAACCTTGCCGATGACAAAAAAGCCCAATTCCGTTTCCATCACATATCTACCGATGAAGTTTACGGCGATTTGCCGAATGACGATTCATTGTTTACCGAAACCACGCCGTATTCTCCCAGTTCGCCGTATTCCGCTTCCAAAGCCAGTTCCGACCATATCGTGCGGTCTTGGCATCGCACCTATGGGTTGCCGGTTGTCGTCACCAACTGCTCCAACAACTACGGGCCTTATCATTTTCCTGAAAAACTCATTCCGCTAGTCATACTTAATGCGCTCGAAGGCAAGCCTTTACCGGTCTACGGGGATGGCAAGCAGATCAGGGATTGGCTATTTGTAGACGACCACGCCAGGGCGCTGCTCACTGTCGTAGAAAAAGGCAAGATAGGCGAAACTTACAATATCGGTGGGCATAATGAAAAAGAGAATATTACCGTCGTAAGGACGATCTGTAACATTCTTGAAGAATGTCATCCGCAAAAGCCTAATGGCGTAGCCAATTACCAGGATTTGATTACCTTTGTTAAAGATCGTCCTGGTCACGACCTGCGTTATGCGATTGATGCGGGTAAAATTGCCGAAGAACTGGGTTGGACACCGAAAGAAACCTTTGAAACTGGCCTGAAAAAAACAGTGCAATGGTATCTCGATAACCGTGACTGGTGCCGTCACGTACAGGATGGCAGCTATCGACGGGAAAGATTAGGGCTAGGAGAAGGCGAATGAACTGGAAAGGCATAATTCTCGCTGGCGGGGCCGGCACACGATTACATCCAATTACTAAGGCCGTATCGAAGCAATTGCTTCCAGTTTACGATAAGCCCATGATTTATTATCCCTTGTCCGTGCTGATGTTGGCGGGCATACGGGAGACTTTGATTATAACAACGCCTGAAGACCAGCTCAGTTTCAAAAACCTGCTCGGCGATGGTTCGGACTTTGGTATAAAGATCGAGTATGCCGTGCAACCCAAGCCTGAAGGTCTAGCCCAAGCATTTTTGATCGGCGAACAGTTTATCGGCAACAGTAATAGTTGCTTGGTCTTGGGCGATAACATTTTCTTCGGGCAACGTTTTTCCGATAATCTAAAAAATGCTTTACGTCGGGCAGAGGGTGCCACCGTATTTGGTTATAAAGTCAAGGATGCCGAGCGCTTTGGCGTGGTTGAGTTTGACGAAAACAACAGGGCAATTTCCATCGAAGAAAAACCCGCTGAACCTAAATCAAATTATGCTGTAACAGGGCTTTATTTTTACGATAATCAAGTGGTTGATATTGCAAAAAAAATAAAGCCCTCGGATCGGGGCGAACTGGAAATAACCACGGTCAACCGAGTTTATCTGGAACGGCAGCAGCTTAATGTGGAAATCCTGGGTCGTGGTTTTGCCTGGTTAGATACCGGCACACACGACAGTTTGATAGAAGCTGGACAATTCGTACAAACCGTTGAACATCGGCAAGGTTTCAAAATCGCGTGCCTGGAAGAAATTGCCTATAACCAAGGGTGGTTAAATCGGGCAGAGCTGGTC
>JABFSV010000170.1 GCA_013140405.1 Methyloglobulus sp.
CCCCATCCGGTTCGATAAAACTACTTGCCCCAGGAAAAGGCGGGGCGGGTGGTGCATTGATCCCCGTCAAGCAGGACACGTCTAATCAGCAATCCGATTCCAGCGGACTAGGCAGTGACATCACCCTGCCCAAAGTCACCGTGGAAGCCGACTCGGCTTATGACCCGGAATACTACGCCGACCCGTACAACAAGGATTACGTCATCCCCAACGCCACCGCAGGCACCAAGACCGACACACCGATCATGGAAACGCCGCTGAACGTGCAGGTGATTTCCAAGCAGGTGTTGAAGGATCAGCAGGTTATCAACCTAGATCAGGCCTTGAAGAACGTCAGTGGGGTTACTGTCAGCAATGGCGCAAGCGTGGGAGGTGCACGCGGCGGCCTGGACCAATCCTTTTTCCTGCGTGGATTTGAATCCCAAACTTTTTTCCGTAACGGTTTCAGGCTGCAACAAGGTGCTGCCAGCAAAGGCATGGCAAACGTGGAATCGGTCGAGGTGCTGAAAGGTTCGGCAGCCGGTTTGTATGGCCTGGTCGATCCGGGCGGTATGGTGAATGTCATCACCAAACAACCGTTGGCAACACCTTATTATGGGTTCAGCCAGCAATTTGGATCTTACGATCTCTATCGCACGACGATTGATGCGACTGGGCCAATCACCAAAAATAAGGATTTGCTGTATCGGATGAATATGTCGTATCAAAATAACGGTTCGTTCCGGGAATATGTCGGCAAAGAAGATGTGTTCTTTGCGCCTGTTCTCAAGTGGGTGATCAGCCCCAAAACCCAGGCGACTTTCGAGCTGGAATATAACCATCAACACCTCGGCCTGGATAATGCCTTTGTCCCGCTTGCCAATGGCAACGGCACACGCTTAAACACACCGCGTAGCCGCAATTACGGCGAATACTCTCCGGGTACGGTGGAAACTATTTATGGCGGCTTCAACTGGTCACACCAGTTCAATGATGACTGGGCTATCAAGCACAGTTTTTCTGTCAACCAGCGCAACGACATCCAATCCCATTTTGTTTTACCTACTAAAGCGGATAATGTAAATGTAAGCCGTTTTCAGTTTAGCGGCCAAACGCAGAACAACATCTACTCCACTAACCTCGACCTGACAGGCCATTTCGATACTGCGGGGCTTCATCATACCTTACTGCTTGGTGGCGATTATTACCGACTTGACAGGTCAACTGATTACCGATACGGCCTCTCAAATCCTACAACTTTTGATTTTGATTTTTCTACCATCAATGTTAAAAATCCACGCCATCCTGGTACGCCTTTTACATTCCCACTACAGCCAGTTCAACAACTTGCGAATCAGACAGACCAATACGGCCTTTACATTCAAGACCAAATCAAGCTGCCTTACAATATCCAGGTCATGGGCGGCATCCGCTACCAATACCTTCATCTAAATAATAGGGAACAACTCGCCCAGACTTCGGATAGGCGAACTGATGACGCGGTCACTCCCAGGGTTGGTTTCTTGTGGCAACCTAAAAGCTGGATCAGCCTATACGCCAACTACGTGGAGAGTTTTGGCCCCAATGAACCCGACACAATTCTTCTCGGTAACACGCTTCCGCCTCCAACCAGCGCAGAGCAATATGAAGGCGGCATCAAAACCGAGTTCTTCGGTGGCCGACTACGTGCGACTCTAGCCTATTACGACTTGACTAAAACCAATATCGCCACCCCACATCCTGACATAACTCTAGCTAATGAAGGTTTTTCAGTAGTCACTGGCGCTATGCGTAGCCGTGGGCCTGAATTGGATATAATCGGGGAAATCTTGCCGGGCTGGGATGTGATTGCGACCTATACCAATATAGATGCCCGTGTCACTAAGACGAATAACACTGACTTTCAGCCTGTTGGCTCACGTTTTTGGAACGTGCCCCGTAATAATGGCAGCTTGTGGAGTACTTATGAAGTCCAGGATGGCGATTTTAGAGGCTTTAAGTTCGGCGGCGGCGTAACTCTGCGTGACGGGCAGACGGTGTGTTGCGACATACCAGCTTTCAAAATCCCCGGCTATGCTACCGTCGATTTGTTGGCCGCTTATAGCCTTGATGTAGGCAAGACCAAAGTCACTGCCCAATTGAATATCAATAATCTACTGGACAAGCATTATTTTACAGGTGGTAAGACTAATCTTGGCAGTAACCAACTTTATGCCGATTTTGGGCAACCACGGACGTTTATGGGGTCAATTAATATTCAGTATTAGTTTTTTTGGCAACGGGATTGCGACCCGTCACATAGACCCTATCAAGGCGGTCTGGAATGCTTTTTGTACCCGATATTTTGATGCTTCGATGTGTCGATACCGCGTACGACGTATAAAATCTCCCCCGTGTACCGCGTACGGCGCATAAAAATCCCCCCGTGTAGGGCGGATTAGCCGCGCAACTTGGTTGAGTTTTGATTTGCCACTTTTGTTTGGGCGCGGCGTAATCCGCCGAATGTGTGGTGTACCCTTACCATGCGGCGGATTACGGCGCACGGAAACGCCTTGCATTCCTTAACCTTAAACTGTTTGTGCGCCTAATCCGCCCTACGGAGCTTGACTTGGATAACAGTATCTACACGGGGGAGATTTTTATACGCCGTACGCGGTACGGAGCTTGACTTGGATAACAGTATCTACACGGGGGAGATTTTTATACGCCGTACGCGGTATGGATTGCGCCTTATCGGGTTGCGCGAATCCGCCTTACAGCTTTATAGCATGGGTAGGGCGGTTTTACCCACGGGGCATAAACGCGCCAGCAAACCGCCAATGCTAAACAGTGTAAAATTTCCAGGTATACCACCCAACAAAATCCAAATGTTTGGTAATGTCGGCATAGAAATCAGCATGGTAGGCTTCGTTTGTGGCGGATTGCCTCGCGGCGAATCCGCCTTACAGCTTTAATACTGCACGCTAACCTGTCCCATAAACGTCCGTGGCGTGCTAAAATCCACCCAAGCGCCTTGCAAATTATTTAGGGCTGAAAAACTATTGAAATAGCGCTTGTCCAGGAGATTGTCCACGTTCAACTGGACGGAGACTTTGGCATCGCCGATTTGTCGGCTATAACCCGCCATCAGATCAAAGGTCGCATACCCTGGCGTTTTATAGCCACCCGTACCATCAACATCATAAGGCAATAGGCCGTCGCGTAAAGTAGCGCCACCACCGAAAATAAAGCCTTTGTAATCACCATCCTGAACCTCGTAAGTGCTCCAAAGGCTGCCGGTATTACGTGGAACGTTAGGCAAGCGACCGCCTGGAGTATAGGAAAGACCACCTGCGGCGGAAATTACAGGGTCATTTTTTGCATTGCTCTTAGTGACAATAATGTCTGTGTTAGACCAGGTAGCGATGACATTCCAACCCGGCAGGATTTCTCCGGTGATGTCCAGTTCCGGCCCCCGGCTGCGGACTTCGCCCAAAGCTATGAAACAATCGCTGCCTTGGCCAGAGACAAAACCGCCTGTTCCGCAATTATGGAATATATTTGGGTCGCCCACTGCTATGTTGGTTTTTGTCAGGTTGTAATAGGCTAGGTTGACGCGAAGCTTACCTTCGAAGAATTCAGCTTTGATACCGCCTTCATATTGCTCGGAACTCGTGGGCGGTATGGGAGTGCCTGGGAACACCCTACCGCTATTGGCACCAAAGCTCTCCACGTAATTGGTATACAGGCTGAGCCATTTTTTCGGTTGCCATAGTAAACCAACGCGTGGCGTAACCGCATCCTGTTCTACTTTATTTTGGTCGATATATTGGTAACGGATTCCGCCCATCACTTGAAAGCCATACGGCAGCTTAATCTGATCTTGGATATACAAACCGTACTGGTCAGTTTTGCTAGTGACATTAGATCTGGTATCAAAAGGAACAAACGGCGTGCCGGGGTGTACCGGATTGTTTAGCGAAATATAAGAACCAGCAATGCTCGATTCAGATATGTCTAAACTATCTACATCAAGACGGTAATAATCCCCTCCCATCAACAAGGTATGTTTCAGGTCATAGGTGTCAAAGTGTCCGACTAGGTCAAGATTGGTGGAATACGTGTTGTTTTGTGATCTCAATGCATCATGCTGTCGCCAAACATACGAGCCTTCTGGCAGTCCATCCAGCGTTTGGTGGGTAAAGCCAATGCCATCCCAAAAATCTTGCAAATATTTCTTGCTGCCTGCTAGTTGAGCATGTGTATAAGAAGGCGAGTTAACTGACCGTTGGTTAACCGAAAACTGGTGCTTGACAGACCAATCGTCGTTAAACTGGTGCGACCAGTTGAAGCCGCCGAAAATGGTTTCTGTGGTCGTGGGCGAATAGTCACCGTAGAA
>JABFSV010000357.1 GCA_013140405.1 Methyloglobulus sp.
TTTTATTTTCGAGTTTTTAAAACTTTTTTTTAATTAAGGTGGGGTTTTTCCAGTTTCAAACGTCTTAAGTAAGGAGAGTAGAAAACAGATGAAAAATAATGGACATGTCAAATCAACGGCATCAAAAATCATATCCACCCGCCAATGAAGCCCCTGCAACTCCAGAGTTCCCCTCTGCACGCTATTTTCAAATTCATTTCGAACACTTGGAAGGTCAACTGCAAGAAACCAGGCATTCCCTGGCTAATCTACAACAACAAGTATCCGAATTATATTTGCGTCTAACCGCATTAACGCCTGATCTAACTAATCCTGAAGTAAAAAAGTGACCTTATTATTTGTGGAAGCCGCGCAACGGAAACAGTCACGCTTGCCCGTTAGTTTTGTGTTGCCTATCAACTGGCAGCGTGTCATTGCTGCAGTCCTGGTTGCTATTTTAGTTTGTACGCTGCATTGCCTGTTATTTTTTTGGTATGGAAGCCGTCCTGCACCAGAACCGTTTAGCGAAGCCCAACCGTTGCCGATGATGGACATTGCCCTCGAAGCGCCGACCGCAGGTGCAATGGCTGAAGTCAAGCCTGTTGAAACCAAACCAACACCGCCCAAGCCAAAAGCAAAAACTCAGAAGAAACCCAAGCCCAAGCCTTTCAAAGAAAAACTCAAGTCAGAAATAAAAAAACCGGTGACTAAACCGGAAGAACAGGCTGCAGAACCTGAGAGCCAAGCCAATGCGTCGCCCATATTAGACCCGTCCAATCGAAAGGCAGTGGCTGGCACTAAAGTCAACAGCACATCACAAAAAAGCCAGGTCAGTTCCAACACCCCCGCCCGCGCGTTTGCCGGATATTTAAACAACCCCAAGCCGCATTATCCCGGTATCGCCAGGAATCGGCATTGGGAAGGCTTGGTATATTTGCGTGTTTATGTCACCGCAGATGGGCGTTGCGGTAATCTTAACTTGCAACGGAGCAGCGGCCACGATGTCCTGGATGAATCCGCCATAGAAGCGGTCAGGAAATGGAAATTCGTACCCGGTAAACAGGGTGGTTCGCCAGTAGCCAGTTGGGTGACTGTGCCGATTGAATTCTATCTGCGTGATTAATGCCATTCGCGCAAATATCACAGCGCATAGCCATAAACATAATAATTATCGATTAACTAAAACAAGGGGGTTATTTTGGATTTATCAGAAACCAGTATCGTCAATGCCACGCTTTGGCTGCTGGGTTGTTTTTCTCTGCTTACCTGGAGCATTACCCTGCTGAAACTGGGTGAATGGGGAGTCAGTGCTTGCCGTAATTACTTATTTACGAAAAACATTTGGAATACATCGGAACATACCGTCCGTATTAATTTAGATAGTGCCAAGGTTAAATCCCAATATGCACGAATTTATCAATCTGGCCAAAAAATATTGGCAAAAATCCCAAGTCAACAGGCGTTACGCATTGACCAATACACGGCATGGCATGAGCTGATCGAAAGGGCATTGAAACAACAGATCCAAAAAGAAAAATCGGTGATGGAATCCGGTTTGGGCTGGCTAGCCAGCTTTGGCAGCACCTCCCCGTTTGTCGGCCTGTTCGGCACAGTCTGGGGTATCATGCATGCCCTCCAGGACATCAGCACTAAAGGTTCTGCCAGTCTTGAAGTCGTTGCTGGACCGATAGGCGAGGCACTGATTGCCACAGGCATAGGGATTGCCGTCGCAGTACCCGCCGTGCTGGGCTACAATTTATTTATCCGACTTAACCGTGGCACAACAGCCAAACTGGAGCACTTTGCGGAAGATTACCTGCAAGCAATCATCCAAGGCCACCTTCAACAACAAATGGAAACGACACATGGCAATGCAGACCCAAAATAACGATGACGGTGAAATGAGCGAGATCAACGTTACGCCACTCGTGGACGTAATGCTGGTGTTGTTGGTGGTGTTTATTGTCACCGCACCGTTATTGACGCAAGTAGTCCGGGTAAAGCTGCCCAAAACCGAACAAACCGAACCCGCACCCGACCAGCACATCACTATCCTGAGTGTCACCGGCACCGGTCAGGCCATGCTGGATGAACGGCCCGTTGCCATAGAAAACCTGGAAGCCGAGTTAAAGGTATTGCAAGAAAAGGATCCTGACATCAATTTGCAACTACAAGCTGACCGGACGGCGGTTTTTGAGTCCGTGGCAAAAGTCATGGCCTGCGCCCAGCGTTCCGGCATAGGTAAATTGTCTTTTGTTACGGTTCAGGAATAAGGTTTATGAATTGAAAATCCTAAATTTGGGCGTTGGCTGTCGTTTAATACGCAGTGATAAACAGTATTCAGATAGTAGCGTAGATACTGCTGCTGTATAGCTTACACTGTAAGTGTTAGGCCAGATATACCCTTACTGAGAGCGCTATCTGATCAATCGGTGTCAGCTTAAAATTTGCAAAGTGGTGGGGAAAACGCCCGTTGAAACGTCTTAAATAAGTGAATAACCTAAATATCACATTCACGTAGGAGATTTTTACATGAACAAATGGATGCCGTTGGCAACATGCCTCTACATAACTGCTTTCAATAGCGCAGCCGGGACAATAAGCAACGGCCAATGGCAACCCGCCAATTGCGGACAAAAAACACCATCCCCGCAGATCAATACTAAGAGCGTGGATGACTTCAACAATAGCATCAAAGACATCAACACTTGGCAAGCAAAAGCTCAAGAATACTATAACTGCCTGGTGACAGAAGCGAACAGTGATAATGAAATTATCGCCAAATCCGCTAACACCGCACAGGAAGAATTCCGCAATGAAGTGAAGCGCATCCAGAAAGAAGCGGATGCCGGTAAAGCTAAGGTTGAAAAAAAATAACCAGCCCCAACCCTTTTGTGCTAACAACAAGGGTTAGCCTAACCAAGGGCGGTTTTATCCACGGGGTATTTGTGCCCTAAAGGGCATAAATGACCTTAAGGTTATAAACGCACAGCAAACCGCCACGCCAAACAGTGCGCCATTTCCAGAATGCCACCCAACAAAAGCCCCAATGTTTGGTAATGTCGGGGTGGAAGCCAGCATGGTAGGCTTCGTTTATACTCCAAGGGCACAAGTGGCGAATTGCTGCGCGAATCCGATGTACAGCTTTCGATGCAAATAATTTCTTTCCAGGTTCAACCAATTGTATTAGTATTTAATACAATAAACTTTTGAGATTAACATCATGCCCAGAAATACCTCAGTCACCTTAGGTGAACATTTTGATAAATTCGTTGTGGAAAAAATAAATGAAGGCCGGCTCCAATCGGTCAGTGAGGTTGTTCGGGCTGGCCTTCGCAAACTCGAAGAAGACGAAGCAAAATTACAGGCTCTGCGGCGGAAGCTCCAAGCTGGTGAAAATAGCCCCTTGGTTGAAAATTTTGACGGGGATAGTTTTCTGGCAACCCTGCATAAAAAACATAATGAATGACGGGCAGAAACACCTTAAGGCAACTGGCGCAAAACGATCTCGAAGAAATCTGGTTATACAGCTTACAAGAATGGGGTATAGTTCAAGCCGATAAATATATACTCGCATTGGTAGCCCGGTTTGCATGGCTTTCAGAGAATCCCCCTATCGGAAAACGTCGCGACGACATCAAGCAAGGTTATTATTGTTTTCCTGAAGGAAGCCATGTCATTTTCTATACCCTGACGAGTTACGGCATTGATGTTATAGGAATTCCGCATCAACGCATGGATGTGATAGGTCATCTGGAGGAAGAGGGTTAGACGCGTAGCTAAACAATGCACCATTTCCAGGTATACCACCCAACAAAACCCCAATGTTTGTAAATGTTGGCATAGAAATCAGCATGATAGGCTTCGTTTTGGTGGTTCGCTAAAGCGGAACCACCTTACAATTCATCCGTCGTACGGTCGTTAGCTTTTGCCACCCGACGTTTCTTTAGCCAGATATAACCGCCCGTCACCGACCGCATGGCAATCACCAAGCCCATGAACGGTTTTATAGGGTGCAATATGCATTAGACGTATAGCACCGCATGTCTTCAACGCCGCTCCCCACCCACATCAATCAAGGGCAAAGCCGTTGCCCAGTCAATCGGATAAATCCCTCGTGCAACATAGCGATGAAAGGTTGAATAAGGCCAATCCGCAACGTGTTCAACCAAGCCGTGTTTTAGCGGGTTAATATGGCAATAATCCACATGCGCGGCATAATCGGCATCATCAACAATTAGATGTTCCCAGAATCGCCTTTGCCAAATCCCCCGTTCACCCCGCGCAACACGGACGGCAGATCGCCTTTCCGTCATGGGCAATGCCTTGGAAAACGCTTGTTTAATGACCCGCCAGCGGTTGGAATTATCCT
>JABFSV010000064.1 GCA_013140405.1 Methyloglobulus sp.
AAAGATTTTTTCAGCGATATGAACAGGCTTTGCGCCATCACCATATCGCCAACCCAAGAAGGCCCTACAACTAAGATCCTCACCAGTTACTAGCGGGTCTTAGGCAACGTAAGTCAACCATTCAGAATGGTCGGATTTACGCCCATGCACGTAATCAAAATACAAGGCTTGCAATTTTTCCGTGATGGGGCCGCGTCCGCCATTACCAATCGCACGACCATCATATTCCCGAATCGGCGTGACTTCAGCCGCAGAACCAGTGAAGAAGGCTTCATCAGCCACATACACCTCATCGCGGGTGATGCGTTTGACGATAACGTCTAAACCTTGATCGGCAGCAATGGTCATCAAGGTATCACGGGTAATGCCTTCCAGGGCGGATGTGGTTTCCGGTGTGTATAGCTTGCCATTACGGACGATGAACAGGTTCTCGCCGCTACCTTCGGCGGCATAACCTTCATGATCCAGCAATAAAGCCTCGTCATAGCCAGTCGATAACGCTTCCTGTAAGGCGAGGATGGAATTGATGTAATTGCCGTTAGCCTTGGCTTTGCACATGGTGCTGTTGACATGGTTGCGGGTATAAGACGACGTGCGGATGCGGATGCCTTTTTCCATATTCTCAGCGCCCAGATAAGCGCCCCATGTCCAAGCGGCGACCATAACATGGACTTTCAGGTTATCGGCACGTAGCCCCATACCTTCGGAACCGTAAAAACACATGGTACGGATGTAGGCACTGTCCAGATTATTCTTGGAAATCGCTTCGCGTTGCGCTTGGTTGATTTCATCCTTGCTGAACGGCATCGGCATATTCATGATATGCGCCGAACGGAACAAGCGGTCGGTATGTTCCTGCATTTTGAAAATAGCAGTGCCTTGTTCAGCATGATACGCACGTAAGCCTTCAAATACGCCACAGCCGTAATGCAGGGTGTGTGTCAACACATGGACTTTGGCATCCCGCCAGTTAACCCATTGTCCATCAAACCAGATCAGGCCGTCTCTATCGTCCATCGTCTTCATTAATTCACCAACCTTTATAATTCACAATTATTTCAGAAACTTATTCAATTACTGCCAGATTCCATCATCTTATGCCAAATGCCTTCGACTTGCTTTTTCATCCCGTCAACCTCGTTTTCATTAATGATTGCCTTATCGCCTTGTAACACTTGTTTGTGTCCCGTGTCACGATAAGCGCAATAAGCCATTTTCAGTGCTATTGCATCGGCTTGGGTGATAAAGCCTTGTTGAGCCAAGCCTTCAAGCAACCTGACATTGTCTGTATAAGTCGTTAACGCCGCGTGGGTAGCTGCGTGAGCCAAGACTTCGAATTGTACTATAAACTCAATGTCAGCAATACCGCCTTTGCTTTGTTTTAAATCAAATTTGTTGGCTTCCTTAGTATCCAAGGCAGCACGCATTTTTTCCCGCATTTCGCGGACTTCGGTTTTCAGTTGGGTTTCATCCCTGGTTAAGCTCAAGATCCTATGGCGAATGCCCTCATACGAAGTTTTTAGCATCAGGTCACCGGCGATAAATCGACCACGGACTAATGCCTGATGCTCCCATGTCCACGCCTGATTTTTTAAGTAATCTTCATAAACGCCGATATGGGTAACCAATAAGCCTGAGTCGCCGCTCGGCCTTAAGCGCATATCTACGTCGTAAAGCACGCCGGACAACATCTTAGTGTCGAGTATATGCCGGATTTTTAAGCCCAAGCGACCATAAAATTGCGAGCAGGACAGTGGTTTTTCGCCCGAAGTCATCGCATTGCCATCTGGGCAATCGTACAAGAAAACGAGGTCGAGATCGGAGCCGTAGCCTAATTCAATGCCACCCAGCTTACCGAAGCCTATTACGGCAAAATTGATGTTATCGTTGCTTGTGCCGGGCGGAAAACCGTGTTTTTCCGTCAACATTAACCAAGTGCGTTCAATGACGTTCTCAACAATGCTTTCGGCGATGTAAGTCAAATAATCGCTGACGACCATAATGGGAATTACGTCCATAATGTCTGCCGCAGCTACCCTAAGCACATTGAGATGCTTGAATTGACGCAGCGCTATCATCACCGATTCCAAATCTTGGATGTCGATGGAAGATAGCAACGTTTTGAGTTGTTGATTGAGATCGTCCCGCTTCAACGGCTCATATAAGGTACGTGTATCCAGCAGTTCATCGAACAACACCGGATACAATGCCAGATAGTCGCAAATCCAGCTACTTGCAGAAGCAAGGCGGATTAACTGGTTGAGGGCATCGGGGTTCTCCGATAATAGGGCTAGATAGACATTCCTGCCCGCGACGGCTTCAAACAGCTTGACTAGTCGCGCCAAGGTTTCATCAGGATTATCGACCACACACGCGGACTCGATGAGTTGCGGCAGCAAGCGGTCAACGATGCCAGCGCCTTTCGTTGTCATGCGCCTCAGCGCGGTAGAGTTTTTGAAATCCTTGATCGCTTTCAAGGTTTCTTCGGTGTGCTGAAAACCGTAGCTTTCCAACAAGTCCTGCAATTCCTCATCATCGGCAACACAAGACCAGATTTTCTGGCTCAACTTGTCTTTATTTTGTTGCTTTGATACAGCAAAAACTTGGTCAAAAACCGCATGAACCGCAGCTCTGACATTATCCAGTTCGGTTTTAAAACTGTGCCAATCTTCAAAATCCAAGGAATAGGCAAGTATCAGTTTGGCTTGTTCCGTAGTCGGCAAATCGTGGGTTTGCTTGTCTTGATATTGCTGGATGTGGTTTTCTACACGACGCAAAAAACGGTAAGACTGGCTGAGTTGATCCACATCCGTTTGCGGGAGCAGTTTCACTTGCCCTAAAATGCTTAGGACATCCAGAATACCACGGGTTTGCAAGGATTTTTCATGGCCACCGCGTATGAGCTGAAAAGCCTGTCCGATAAACTCAATCTCGCGGATGCCGCCCGGCCCCAGCTTGATATTTTCCATGCGATCCTTGCGTTTCAGTTCCTGGGTGATTTGCAGTTTTAAACCCCGCAGTTCTTCAAATGCGCCGTAATCCAGGTAACGCCGATAGACAAACGGTTTCAGCATCGCCATAAGCTGAGCGCCCATCCTGAAATCGCCCGCTACTTGCCGCGCCTTAATCATGGCATAGCGCTCCCACTCCCTGGCCTGGGTCAGGTAATAATTTTCCATGCCATCGAAGGTCATGATGACCGCGCCGCTGTCACCAAAAGGGCGTAGGCGAATATCCGTCCGAAACACGAAACCGTCCACCGTAATGTCATCCAGCACCTTGACCAGTTTTTGGCACAGGCGGGTAAAAAACTCACTATAACTGGTAGACTTCCGGTCAGGTAATTCGCCTTCGTCGGGATAAGCGAAAATCAGGTCGATGTCCGAGGAATAATTCAATTCGTAAGCACCGAGCTTACCCATGCCCAGCACCACGATTTGCTGCGGACTGCCATCGGCAAGAACCGGCGTGCCGCGTAGCTCGCAAGCTTGCTGATACAGAAAAGCCAGCGCAGTTTGGGTACAGGCATCGGCAAGCTGCGATAAATCCACCAGCGTTTCCGCCAAATCTGCCCAACCCGCCAAATCCCGCCAAGCAATCCTGACCATTTCACGGCGGCGGAAATGGCGGAGTTGGGTCATTAAATCAGCTTCGTCCGCGATTTTCAGGTTTGCCAACTTGGTTTGGTAAGTGTGTTCGGTATACGGGCTGTCCAAGTCACCAGAATTGACAAGATCAACCAACAATTCGGGTTTGCGAGTGCAGCTTTCGGTAACGAATTCGCTGGAACACCAAACTTTGGAAATGGATTGGATTAGCTTGTCGGATTCGTTGAGGGCGAGGTTGTTTTGATTAAGCAGGTTTAGCCAGTGATCCAGGGTGGATCTGGTTGTGGCTTGGAGTTCGGGAGGGAGGGTTTGGATTAGGGGTTCTAGGGTGTTAATAGTAAACATTTCTCTTTTAAATAATGTGTCACTGCTGTGATGATTATTTTAATCGGGTTCTCGCGCTTGGGGCGATATAGTTTCTCTGGCGCAGCCAAGCTAAAACTGGACAGAGTATGTTATACCAATCCCAATAAGTTCTCATACGCTAGAGGCTGTTGCCTAGTACCCAATCTCCAGATTGGGTACTAGGCAACATTCCCAAGCAGAGCTTGGGAACGAGCGAAGCCGATGGTAATGTTCACTTTTAACTTTTTGTCGTTCCGTGTGGCAAAGATCAAACAATCCCTTACTTGCGTATGATATTATCCGCGTTCGTTAGTGCGTGGTTTTACATCATTCAATTTGGCAGTTTATAAGGCTGCTTAACTATAAGGAAAGGTTCATGAAATATGGTAA
>JABFSV010000513.1 GCA_013140405.1 Methyloglobulus sp.
TTTTCACTGTTTATTTTTGTTTATGGGCCAATACTGACCAGCGCAAGAATTGATGGAAAGGAAGGTTAGTAACAGATGTTACTCAACATTAATTAAATGATGTGAACATCTGTTGCTTCGGAAAGCCAAAACCAGTTTTTACAAGTTAATGCTATCGCTTATTCAGCTAATTTGACCGTTCGCCCTTGGGCAGCAGACTGCAAAGCAGCAACAATGATTTGGCAATTGGCTCTCGCATCATCCAAGGAAAGCAACGGCTTAGTGCCCTTCAACACGCAGTCACTGAAATGCTCAATTTCAAGCCGGAAGTGATTGGCAGCAGGCAGACGCTCCTCGCATTGGCGGCCATCTTCTGTCCACCATGAAATAACCGGGACATCGCCCGGCAACTGCCATACCGTATGGCATTTAATTCCGCCCTTTGTGCCGATAATTTCATATTCACAACTTCTGGCGCGCTCGAAACTGAAATCAAAGTGTGCGAATTTGCCTTCGCCGAAATCAATAATGCCGCTGGTCGTAATGTCAGCGCCACTTTCTACGTATCTCGACATCGCCGTTACTGCGACGGGGTTTTGGTCAAAAAATAGCCGAGCTGAATGGATGGCATAACATCCGATGTCCCACATGGCACCGCCACCATTTTCGACGCTTTCTGTGAGCCGATACATTCTGGCAGGACGCATCATAAACGAATAGCTGGCTCGCACTGACCTGACTTCGCCAATAGTGCCCAAACGAATTAATTCCTGCACGCGGGCGTGTTGCGGATGGAATCGGTACATAAAACCTTCCATCACCTTGACGTTATGTTTGCTAGAAGCAGCCTTGATGGCATCAATGTCAGCCACGTTAAGCGCCATCGGCTTTTCACACAACACGTGTTTACCGCGTTCGATAGCGCGCAATGCCCATTCAGCGTGTTCGTGATTCGCTAGCGGCACATAGACGGCTTCAATTTCAGCATCATCTAGTAATGCTTCTGGATTGTCGTAGGTTTTCACATGCTGTTGCTGTGGGGCATACTGTGCCAAAGTCTGGGCAGCAGCGCCGGGACGACGGCTGGCAATCGCAACCAGTTCTGCATTCGAAGCCTCCACAATGGCTGGCATTAACCGTTCGTTGATTCGCGCAGCCCCTAAAATACCCCATTTAATGGTCGTTTTGTTATTCATAAAATATGGCTCATTGCTTGATTAGCTTTCAGTAATCTTCGGTGATTTTCTTGTTTCGCTTTTACCTATCGTCAATAAATCCCAAACCAGCAAAATAAATCCGGTAAAGGTTATAGTACCAAAAAACAAACACCACATCATAATGATCTGGCTACACTAAACCGGACACATTCCTTAAAATAACTGAAAGAAGGAGTGTGACTAAATGACTCAAGAAAAACCCAAAACCTATTCGGCTGAATTCAGGGAATCAGCGGTAAAGTTGGCCAATGAATCGGTTAAACCGATAGCCCAAACCGCCAGGGATATTGGTGTTAATGAAAATACCTTGCATACCTGGACCAGCAAATACAGCCGACCTGTTGAAAATAATAAAGCAGTGCGCACTGACGACCATCCGCATGAAGAATTAAAACGCCTAAAAAAGGAAGTTGCGCACTTAACCGGGGAGCGCGACCTGTCAAAAAAGGCCGCCGCGTATTTATGCCCTGTGGGTACTTTGCCAAGGAACACCGGCGAAGTACGCGCGGGTCAAGCAGCATACGGCGGAATTTACCGTGCTGGCGATGTGTCGGTTTTTACAAGTCTCGCCAAGCGCTTACTATGCCTGGCTGCATCGCGTCCCTTCCTCGCGGGGGAAAGAGGATGCGCACCTCAGCGGCATGCTGCAAAACGCATTTGAAAAAAGTCGGCGCACTTACGGCACACGCCGCCTCAAAATAGCGCTGTCCCGCCAAGGCCGGTCGGTGGGGCGGCGGCGGATTGGCCGCTTGATGAAGGAAGCCGGGGGGACTTGTAAGACCAAACGCCGACTCAAAGTTACCACAGGTTCCAAACATGACTTGCCGATTGCGCCTAATTACCTAGAGCGCCAGTTTGCCGTTGCCCAAGTAAATCAGGTGTATGCGGGCGACATTACTTACATCCCAACCCTGGAAGGCTGGTTGTATTTGGCGGTCGTGATCGGCTTATTTTCTCGCCAAGTCGTAGGCTGGGCATATGAAAACCCAGTTGGTTAACAATGCGCCCCTGATGGCCATTTGGAAACGTAAACCCAACAAAGGCTTATTATGGCATGCCGACCGGGGCAGCCAATATGCCTCGGATAGTCACCGGAATCTGCTTAAACAGCATGGCATCCAGCACAGCATGGGGCGCAAAGGAAACTGTTGGGAGACCCTGCCCTTGTATCTTAAGCCCTGTCATGGTTAGCTACCGGCATCGAGAGGGAAAGAGCTTGTTAGTGCCCTTAAGGCAAATACCTTGACCCAAAGATTAAGCCTTCCCTCTCGCTTCTGGTGCCAACTCTGACGCTGGACGGTAGCCAAGGGCAAGACCATGTATGCACAAGGCAAGTGGGCTCAGTTGGTTTGTTAAATTGTCATTCATAGGGTTAATTTATGTTTTTCACTTGTGCCCTGCGGGTATTGGCATAGATGTTTCTAAAGCTAAATTGGATTGTAGTTTATTGCTGGATGTTGCCAGTGGTAAACGCAAATCCAAGTCGGTCGCCAATTCCAAATCCGGGGTTATTGACCTGTTGGCTTGGTGTACCAAACAAACTGTCGTCGCTACCGGCCTGCACGCCATCATGGAAGGCACTGGCAGCTATCATGAACAGGCGGCCTTGGCTTTGCTTGATGCGGATGTTACCGTTTCCATAGTCAATCCAGCCCAGGTTAAAGACTTTGGTCGCAGCCTGGGTATCCGCACCAAAACCGACAATATTGACAGCTTGATACTGGCCAAATACGGTGGCTTACTCAACCCCAAGCCTTGGCTGCCACCCGCCCCGGAAGCCCGTGAACTGTCTCGATGCCCCTTGAGGGTACAGGCGCTACTGTCCCGTCGTGACGCGGTTGCCCAAGACTTGCAGCGGGAGCGGAACCGGCTTGAAAAAACAGAATCCACTGAGTTACCGCCACTTATCCAGGAGTCCATTCTCGATACGATTGTTTTTCTGGAGCAACAGCTCGCTAAGTTGCAATTAAACATCGACCAACATATCGATAACTATCCTCGCCTCAAGGAAGACCGTGACCTGCTCACTAGTATCCCGGCAGTTGGCGTCCAGGTCGGCAACCACATGCTGGCGGTATTGCATAACCATCCGTTCCACTCTGCCGAGCAATTCGCGGCACTTGTGCCCATTGGGTATATCTTGGCTTGGTGCCGGTGGAACGGCAATCCGGCTCGTCCATCAAGGGCCGCCCGAGGCTATCTTTTATGCCCTGTGGGTAAAAACCGAACCCGCCCACATCCGCGCTAAGCTTTATATGGCGGCCATTGTTGCAACCCGATATAACCCGCACCTTAAGGCTTTGTATCAACGCTTACAAGCCAATGGCAAATCCAAAATGTCAGCGCTTGGCGCAGTCATGCGAAAATTGGCGCACTTATGCTTTGGCGTATTAAAAACCCGAATGCCTTATCAACCTAATTACCCTGTTCCGTGTTGACTTTTAAGACGGTATCTTTGGGTATAACGCTGTGCCGGAAAGTTTCTTCCATACCTTAAAAACCGAATTGAGCCATCATCTAACGTTTCATTCTCGGGAAGAGGCCAAGCTGGCCGTGTTTGAATATATCGAAGTGTTTTACAACCGGGGCCGATTACATTCAGCTAATGGATATATGTCACCCATAGATTTCGAGTTGCAGCAAAATGTGGCTTAACCTTGTGTCCTGAATATTGTTGACACATCAAAAACTGCTGTGGTTATTCTTCGTGAACAATTGGGCAAGCATGAAGCGTTTGTTTTTACCTATAGCGGCAAGCCCATTACGCAAGTGAACACTAAAGCATGGCGGCAAGCATTGATTCGGTCAGGGATTGATAATTTCCGTTGGCATGACTTGCGGCATACTTGGGCAAGCTGACATGTTCAAGCGGGTACGCCTTTACATGTCTTGCAAGAGTTAGGGAGATGGGAATCAGTTGATATGGTTAGGCGTTATGCCCATTTAACCAGTGAGCATTTAACCGACTATGTTGATAGGTTATCTGAGTTACAAGCCGTTGATTCGAAGCCTAAAGGCTACGAATTAGCTACGGTGAATAAATCGTGACTTGTCTTTTTATAGCTAAGCCATTGATAATATAGCTCCCCCGGACGGGCTCGAACCGCCGACCTAGTGATTAACAGTTACCCGTCCCATATACAATAT
>JABFSV010000253.1 GCA_013140405.1 Methyloglobulus sp.
GCCATCGGTTTCATCAAGAATTCAATGTCTTCTTGGGTGTAACCAAAGGCTTGCTGCCTATCCAGCAAGGTATGGGCATCAGGTGCCATTGCGGAAACTTCAGGAGGAAGTTTTGCAACGTGTATCTGGGTTTTACTGAGCCAATCCGCATAAGGATGCGCTTGTGCCAATTGGGCTTTAAGCTCGGCATCGTCGATAATCCGGCCTTGCTCGGTATCAATCAACAGCATTTTGCCGGGTTGCAAACGCCATTTTTTGATGATTTTGTGTTGCGGAACTTCAATAACACCCATTTCTGATGCCATGATGACGAAATCATCGTCAGTCACCAGATAACGGGCAGGCCTCAGGCCGTTACGGTCTAGGGTTGCACCAATTTGCCGACCATCGGTAAACGCAACGGCGGCTGGGCCGTCCCAAGGTTCCATCAAAGCTGCGTTATATTCGTAGAAAGCCCGCTGTTTTTCATCCATCAAATCGTTGCCGACCCAGGCTTCGGGAATCAGCAACATCATGGCATGAGCCATTGAATAACCACCAGCGACCAATAGTTCCAACGCATTGTCGAAACATGCCGAATCCGATTGGCCTTCTGCGATCAATGGCCAGAGCTTGTGGATGTCGTCCCCTAATACCTTGGAGGAAATGGAGTGACGGCGTGCAGCCATACCATTGACATTGCCTGTCAACGTATTGATTTCGCCATTGTGTGCAATCATCCGAAACGGGTGCGCCAAATCCCAAGTTGGGAAGGTGTTAGTCGAAAAACGTTGATGCACTAATGCTAAAGCACTGGTAATGCGTTGATCGCTCAAATCAGGATAAAAAGCGCCTACCTGATTGGCGAGCAGCATTCCCTTATAAACTATAGTGCGCGAAGATAATGATGGGACATAAAAGGAGTGGCCGCCATCCAGCTTAAGGTCACGAACGGCATTTTCGGCTTGTTTGCGAATGATGAATAACGTGCGCTCGAAGGCATCTTGATCGGCGCAATCTGAGCCTCGACCAATAAAGACTTGCCGGATAAACGGTTCGACGGGTTTTACCGAGTAGCCAAGTTCCCTATTATCAACGGGCACATCACGCCAGCCGAGCAGGGTAGCCTTCTCTTGGGCAATAAATTGGGTCAGTAAGGTTTCGCAAATAGCACGATCTGCTTCGTTGCGCGGCAAAAATACCATGCCAACCGCATATTCGCCGACTGCTGGTAGGGAGATTCTGAGTTTGCTGCACTCTTCTTGAAAAAAAGCATCGGGAATTTGTAATAGGATTCCAGCGCCATCACCTGCACAGGGATCGGCACCGACAGCGCCGCGATGGGTTAAATTCTCAAGTAAATCCAATCCTTGACGCACAATCGCATGGCTTTTGTGGCCTTTAATATGAACGATAAAGCCCACGCCACACGCATCGTGTTCGTTGCGCGGATCATATAAACCTTGTCTGGGGGGTAGATTGCTTTGGCTCATGGACACCTCTGAAGTATGTTGATCTAAGGGTTAAACTTTCCCTAAAAACCCTCTACCGCACCTGAGTCGAACTTTTCTCCAAAGGCCGCTGTGCGGCAAAACCATTAAATTATACGGAAATACAACATTTTTGTCACGCAGTCTTTTGTTGTTTGTGTCCAAAGACTGTCAGGATGGTTTGCTTTTCTCACATTAATAGTATCTGGCTTGCGGAATCCATAGATGGATGGTTGCTGCACTATTCTTGACACATAGGTATAACCGTAGTTATGCCAAAAACCATGAAAACAGCCATCTCTATACCAGACCCCATTTTTCAAGCAGCGGATTCCCTCGCTAATCGGCTTGGTGTGGGCCGCAGCGAATTCTATTCAAAGGCTATTGAAGCCTTTATTGAACAAAATAAAAATCGGGATGCTACCGCCAGGCTCAACCAAGTATTTGCTAGCGAAAGTAATTCTTTTGGAGATGATTATTACAATCTCCAAAGGCAATCCTTAAACAGGGAAGAATGGTAATAAAGAGAGGTGAAATCTGGCGGGCATCACTGGCCGAACCTAGAGGTTTAGAACCAGGATTGCGAACACCTGTGGTCATTGTCTTCTCAAATCACTTTAATGAAAGCAATATAAATGCCGTTCTTGCCGCTGTCATGACATCCAATCTCCGGCTAATAGATGCGCCCGGTAATAATTTGTTGCCGAAAAAGCTGTCCAAACTAAGCAAAGACTCGGTGATTAATGCCAGTCAAATTATTACGCTTGATAAAAAAGCGCCGTTGTCATAATTTAGGTATCGCCAAAAATTAATCGGAGATGATGCGTTGGGGCTCATGAATTCACCCCAACCTACGAGCTATTTTACCAGCCTAGGAGCCGGTTTTCGTGCAAAGGTCTCAAACGAAGTGTCCCGAAAAATTAACCCTCATATTTTTAACTCAGTATAATCAAAGCACATTTAAAACGTTAATCTTGCGAGGTTACTATGCGCGATAACCTGATTTTCAAAGCAGCATTCATTGCCGCCTTATTCATGACATTGTCAACAACAGTTTTATCCCAAGGGGTCACTGTCGCCCCAGCACCGAACGGGATTGCTATCCCGAAAGATTACAAAACCTGGCAAGCTCTCGGCGTATCGCACCGGACAGATAAGGATTCGTTACGGATCATTCTAGCTAACCCGATTGCCTACAAAGCAGCGATGGACGGCCTTACCAACCCCTGGCCGGACGGCAGCATGATCGCCAAATTAGCATGGAAAGACAGCACCCATCCGCACTTTGCCACCGCAACCGTACCGGGCGAACTAACGCATGTCGAGTTTATGATAAGGGACAGCAAGAAATTCACGGACACCAACGGCTGGGGCTATGCCCGATGGTTAGGCATGGAACAAAAACCTTACGGCAAAGATGCCGATTTTGCCCAGGAATGTTCGACGTGTCATTTACAAGCGAAAGACACGGGTTATGTGTTTACCCGGAAAGCGCCGTTGCCTTAGTTTAGGCATAACCAAAAAAATTAATCGGAGATGATGTGTTGAGGTTCGCAAGCACACCCCAACCTGCGAGCTGACCCTATTATTATGCTATTTTTCTTATTTAACGTTATGGCAATAATAAAAACGATGTTTTTATAAAGTTCGTTCCTTAAAAATAAGACGATGAAAAAACAAGAAATTATTAATTATATCCAAACTAACTGTGAGCTTGACATCTATTATAGGTATCTTATTGGGCAAACCGTTTGGTATTTTCAAAATTATGGCGAAGACTTTAGTACTGATTATGACGAGTTTAAAAAATTTATATCTATAAAACTTAACGTTCCTTTCAATAATATTGCAATAGTCGGTAGCGCGAAAACTAAGTATAGTTTTTCACCATCGAAGGAATTTAAAGAATTTGATGATAAATCAGATTTTGATTTGGTTATTGTATCGAGAGATACATTCAAGAATATTTGGTCTGCATATAAAGCTATATCATTAGAAAGACATCTTGCTGGATACGGAAATAAATGCTCCAATGTTTTTAATGGTTTTGTAAGTATTAAAGATTCCGACCCGACATACGGCAATGGTGTTTTAGAGGAATGGCAACGAAAAGTAAGAACGTTCAAAGCTGAGCTCCAGCTAAAATTTAATATTCAACATGATATTAATTACCGAATTTATTCGGATTGGGAGTCTGTGCAATATTACCACGTTAAAGGAATTGCTAAACTAAAAGGTAAAATTAATGAAGCTAATTGATTCGATAGATATACAACCACAAACCGTAAAGTGGCTTTACGACTTGAATGAAAAAGGCCTTTTGGTTGTTGATAATTCCTTTCAGCGTAATTACGTATGGACGAAGAAAAATCAAGTACAGTTAATAGAGTCCATTTTAATGGGTTTTCCAATACCTGAAATTTATATCTGGAATACTGGAACAGATGAAAATTCAGGTGATACTTGTTATTCAATAGTTGATGGACAACAACGAACAGGGGCTATCTTTCAATATATTGCAAACAATTTCAAGTTAGAGGAGTCATCACTTTCGGAAAACAATAGTTGCTATTCAAGAATTAAAAATCGCTTTTTTAAAGATTTAGAAACTGATGATAAAAAAGCACTTTGGTCTTATATTTTCTCAGTAAGGTTAATACGAATTACCGTAAGCAGAGTAAACATAGTCAATATGTTTCTTAGGTTAAACAGTAATAACATGACGCTCAATCCTCAAGAACTTAGAAATGCAGAGTTTCAAGGAGAGTTTATGCAGGTAGCAGCCAAGCTATCAGAACTACCTTTCTGGAGCGATAACGCGCTTTTTGGGATAGCAGATATAAGAAGAATGCGTGATATTTCTTTTGTTAGCACGTTATTGGTATTTATGAAGCAAGGAATACAAGAGGATATTAGAAATACAAATTTAAATACGATCTATGATCTTTACAATGATTGCTATCCATCAAAGGATGAAGATATTTCAAAATTTGAAGAAATTATCGGCATTATTAATAGTCTCATCGATGGAAACTCTGAGAGATCAAAAATTCTCAGAAGACAAGTACATTTATATAGTCTATTTACAGCAATTTTTGATTTAACAATGGATGGTAATAAAATTACGAAAGATCAAGTTGAGAATTATAGAAATTTAATTGACAACTATGATAATGAAGAACTTCTAAAAAAATATTTCCCGGATATTATTGATGATATACATCTTTATAAATCTTTTGCGAAAGAAGGTACACGAGATAAAGGAAACCGCCTTGGTAGACACAAAGCAATTAAGAATGTATTCACACATAAAAAGCCATAACAATTAATTACAACATCGCGTAGGCTCTTTTTGCCTGTGTAATATCCCATGTTGGGCATATTGTAGGTTGGCGCTGACGTTAGGAAGCCCAACAAACCCGTTAAACCAAAATCACCAATTCACTGTAATTGCTGAGCTGTTTGTCATGGGTCAGCAAGTGCATTGGCTCATGGATGGCCTGGGCAATGAGCATCCTGTCGAACGGGTCTTGGTGGTGCGGCGGTAACATTCCCAGCGCCAACAGATGGTTGGCATGGATGGGTAGTTGCTGGAAATTGTTTTCCGGCAACTGTTGGATAATGTCTTGTAGATTGGCGGTTAACTTTCCAGCCATCGCTTTAATTTGAATTTCCCAAAGGGACGCATGGCTTACGAAAATAGCATTATCCGGCGTTGATATTAACTGACGCGCGTTCTCAGGTAATTTGGTATCGTCACTTAGCCACCAAAGCATGATGTGGGTGTCAATCAGCAGTTTCATTGGCCTTCTTTTGGGAAGATGGGCGAGTCGTGCCATAACGCCAGTTCTGCATCGTCCATCGGCGCATCAAAATCATCTGCTAGCCAAATTTGGCCTTTCATGCCGCCTGGTGTGCGCGTCTTGCATTCATTGGTCGCAAGCGGCACTAATCTAGCAACAGGTCTGCCCGCTTTGGCAATGATAATTTCTTCACCTTGTGCGGCTTCGTCCACCAATTTTGACAACTGGGTTTTTGCCTGATGTATGTTGATTTGGTACATGCCAACCTCCTTGACTAAGTTGGACTAAGTTTATCATGACGCATTACTCAATCAAGTCTATCTGTAAAATTTTTATTCTGTCTGTTGGATTTTTTGAGTTGGCGCTGATGTAAGGAAGCCCAGCTTCCCACTATAAGGAGCTAAAGTTGATAAGGCACTCTTACCCCAGGCTCATCCTGGGAAAAATCCTTCGTATTTCGGGTAACCAGTATGTGTTTATTGACTTGGGCGGTCGCCCATACGATGGCATCGGGCAATTTGATGCTGTGCTTTTTCCTTAGTTTTACCGCTGCTTCGCTAACTTGTGTTTCTATCGGCAAGGTATCGAATGTGTGTAAAAACGCCCTGATGATCGCTTCTGTTTCCGGCGTTGCGCCGACCATGACTTCCATCCAGGTAATGACGCTAATGGCCTTGTCGCGGTAACGCTCCAGTTCGTTTTTAGCTTGTTCCACGCCATTGAGGTAGTCGATGAGTATATTGGTATCGAACAGGGCGCTTACCATTCAGCCCGCACCTGTTCTTGATAAGACAAGCCATCGACCTTATGGTCTTTCCAAAGCCCGAACGCATCATCTGATTGCGGTATTTTCTTGTCAAGATAATAGGCAATCGCTTCTCTAATAACTTCGGCACGGGACACTTTTTCAGCTTGGCTGATGGCTGTGAGTGCTTTAAGCTGTTTTTCTGGAATGTCGACTAAGGTACGCATGACTTTTCCTAATTTGCATATATGATATATATAGTATATATCATTTCTAAATCGGATCAATTTAGTGAATCGATGTAACTGTGCAAAAAATTTACCCTTTTCCATAATTACCTTATTTATTAGGCTTTGTGAAGCATTAAGTTTCCGTTCGCCTTTATGCCCTTGGGTATTGAGCCTGTCGAAAGGCGGTGTGTGCTTCGACAAGCTCAGCACGAACGGTTCAAAGATTAAAAGGCCGAATCAATAATTCCGATACTGAACGATTGCGAACTGGAAAAAATCTTGCAGTTAAGTCGAGACGCAGGAGCAGTGGATGCCGGTTATGTGTTGTTACGTTTGCCGCATGAGGTGAAAGATTTATTTGCCGAATAGCTACAAACCCATGAGCCGTTAAAAGCAGATCATGTGATGAATCGGATTTACGACTCTCGCGGCGGCAAAGCATACGATTCCACTTTCGATATTCGTATGCGCGGAACTGGACAATATGCCGAGCTACTTGCCCAACGTTTCCATTTGGCGATGAAAAAGCTGGCATTCCCTGGCTCACCTATCCTTAATGCCAGCCTATTCAGGCCGAAACCAATGTCTGGGCAAATGGATCTATTTGATTGCGATTAAAAGACGCAAACGTTGGCAGATATTTGTTAAGCGTCAATAATGCTTGAAGATTGGGCAAGTTAATTGACTTGTTAAAGGTTAAAATACCAAATCACTGATAACCAGTAAGCTATTTAACGGAAAAATCGCATGAAAATCATTTCCTGGAATGTCAACGGCATCCGCGCGGTACAAAACAAAGGTTTTACCGAAACGCTGGCGCACCTTGATGCCGACTGTATTTTGTTGCAAGAAACCAAAGCGCAGGCCGAGCAGATCAACAAAGCGCTGGAAGGCATCGACCATTACCACATTTATAACAACTGCGCCGAGCGTAAGGGCTACTCCGGCGTGACAATCATGTCGCGGCACGAACCGCTGCAAATTATCCACGATATTGGCATTGCCGAACACGACCAAGAAGGCCGCGTGATTGTCGCCGAATTCGAGCAATTTTATCTGCTCGACGTGTATGTGCCGAATTCCGGCGAGGCATTGGCGCGACTGGATTACCGTAAGACTTGGGATACAGAGTTTCTAGCCTATTGCCAGCAACTGCAAAGCAAAAAGCCGCTGATAGCCTGTGGCGATTTTAATGTCGCACACCAAGAAATCGACATTGCCCGCCCTAAACCAAACTACAATAAATCGTCCGGCTATACCCAGGTTGAAATCGACGGCTTCAGCCAGTTTTTGGATGCTGGTTTTGTCGATACCTTTAGGCATTTGCATCCCGACACCATTGCTTATAGCTGGTGGAGCTACCGTGCTGGTGCAAGAGTAAAAAACATCGGGTGGAGGATTGATTATGTACTAACGAGCCAACCATTAGTCGGCAAGGTTAAACAAGCTTTTATCCTGCCGGAGATTGCAGGATCAGATCATTGTCCGGTAGGAATTGAAATTGATCTTTGAAACGCCTGAATCCAAGTTTTCGATATTCCCTCACCACCTCTCTCCCACAAAGGAAGAGGGCTTTCTCTCGTATCCTGAAACTCATTCGTCTTTATGACTAACCGTGATCAAATCATGCGCGACCATCGGATCGCATTAGCGAGTTGCACAAAATGCCCTGAGATGATCGGCCCAGTGGTGAGTGGCAGCCCAGTGTTGTCACCGATTTTATTGATCGGTCAAGCGCCCGGCGACAAGGAAGGCGGTTTCGGCAAACCCTTTGCCTGGACGGCCGGTAAAACGATGTTCAAATGGTTCGAGCGCATAGGGCTTGATGAAGAGACGTTTCGCCAGCGTGTGTATATGGCTGCGGTGTGTCGCTGCTTTCCTGGGAAAAATCCAAAGGGTGGCGACCGCGTGCCCAATAAGGATGAAATTTCTAATTGCTCCAATTGGCTGCAAGCCGAAATCGATTTGCTTAAACCTGACTTGATCTTACCAGTCGGGAAATTGGCGATCAGCCAATTAATGGCGGTCAATAAGTTGAATGAGGTGATCGGAAAAATGCATTCGGTCAACTTTCATGGACATCTTAGCGAGGCCATCCCCCTGCCCCATCCGTCCGGTGCATCAACCTGGCATCGAATGGAACCCGGCATTAGTTTATTGGAATCTGCATTGTCGTTATTGCAAGAACACAAAGCTTGGCAGCAGGTATGCCAAGCAAGCATTTAGGTTAACTGCCTGGATTACTTTACTTCTTAAGCTGTCTTGAAAGCAGCAATAAAGGATGCTCAACCTTAATGCCTTCGTCAGCTAGAAAGAGCACACAACCGAAATTGCTGCTAACAACCACATCAACGTGTGCTGCGGTAATGGTTTGCTGTTTCAACGTCTTTAACTGTGCAGCATTTTCAGGATGGGTCAACATATAGCTGCCGCCCGAACCACAACAGATATGATTATCTTCCAATGGAACTAAGCTAATACCAGGGAATTTTTGCAACAGCACATAAACACCTTGCTGATTTTTTAGCACGTTGCGCTGGCTACAGGGCTCATGTATGGCTACTTTCAAATTGGATGGCTTTAATTGCAAATCATCCGGCCAATGTTTTAGCAAAAAGTCGTTAATGTCAGACAAACGCCCACTGAACAACCTCCCTGCTTCGTTGTTGTTTCGGTTAGATTCGCTCAACATTGCCCCGCAACCGCTGGCGGTATAAAGCACCGCGTCAACATCCAACGCATTGAAGATTTTGATGTTGTTATTGATAAGATCTTCGGCGGACTTGCCACTGTGTTGGTGAATCGCGCCGCAACAGCCTTGCTGAGGCGGCACAAGTACCTCGAAGCCTATGACATTTAACAGCTTAATCGCCGCCAGTAAGGTCTCTCTGTCAAAGTGTTCGACAATACAACCAGTGAACAATGCAACCCGTCCACGTTTGGTGATAGAGCTTGGGTAGAAACCGGCCAATGGGGTTAAAGCCGGTGTTCTGACAAGCGATTCAGCGTCAGCCAAGCGCAATTTATTCAGTAACCCGCTACGCCGAAGTGGTTGTTGTAAACCCGATTTCAAATAAGCAGCAAGCAATGGCATTAGCCTACTTCGCCACTGCTTATTTTCTATTAGCCAAAATGCCAGTTTTGCCAACCAAATCGGCTTATTGCTTATCTGGGCTTGAGCATCATCGAACAATTGCCCGTAAGCCATCTTGCTTGGGCAAACCGTCTCACAGGCACGGCATTGCAGGCAGTTATCCAGATGTAAGCGTTCTTCGTCACTTACGGGTAACTTCTCTACCAGGATTTTGCTGATGGTACGGATACGTCTGCGCGGGGTTTCTTCACCAGTCTGGAACAAACGGAACGTCGGGCAACTGCTGATGCACATGCCGCAGCGCATACACTCGCCGGCATCAGGAATATATGGCTCGGAGTCAGTTTGCCCTTCGGGTTCAGTGACATCCATGTCCATAGTTTCAAACACGTCAGGACTCCATCACCTTGACATAAGCATGCCGTAGCAATTCCATTTCGGCTGGCGGTCTATTACGCAATTCCGGCAATGTCCTCATTCGGCAATCCCTGCTTTGCATCAGCTTATGTGGCGGATCCAGTAACATGAAGCGCACCATGTAAACCGTAATGATTCCATCCGGGGTGTCCATTTGTTCGCTAAAGCCCGCTTCAGCTTTTAGTAAATCATTATCTAGGCTTAATAGCTGATTGATATTATTAACCAGCATGGCTGGATGCAAACTCACTTTAGTCTCTTCAAATTCTTCCTGTTCCAAGGCACTGGATAACCCCGGTAATGGCTCAGGAAAACAAATGCTCCCGTTACTGTGTTGGGCAAATAAGGTCAACGCGCTGATGTCGCCCTTGTAGTAGAGCAGCAGACGGTGTTTGGCAAAAGCGCTTTGTGGACTCATCAGCTTTTAATGTATTTGTGGTTTTTATAATGGCGGAGATAATGTTACAAAATCCGCCATCAAGAAGCCGATTAAGACCTACTGCTTATTATGACTTCTAAGCAGAACCTTATACATTTAAACCCTCAGCAACGCCTTGGCCATTTTTTCTGACAGCTGCGCTTCGACAAATTGCGGTTCGTTGGGTGGATAAAGTTCTACCTCATCCAGTTCAAAGTTATATTCTTTGCCCAAAGCAATTAACTCCCTGATTTTTTGAACGCCCAACAGTTTCTCTTTTAATTCAGGGTCTGCTTTGGCTTGCTCAGAAAATGCTTTTATTTGTGCAATTGACATAGTACTTACTCCTATTTTGTGTGCTTTGACTTTCAAAGCGGTTGATAAAATCTTTGTTAAATCTATACGCTGTAAGGGGTATTAACCCAATCTTTTAATACCGCAACATCCCGTTCCGGCAGGTAAGAAAAATCCCCGCTGACATCCTTATAAACTGCGACTCCGATTTGCGGTAAAACCAGCTTGCCTTTTGCCATGTAAAAAAACCAGGCAAAGGGATAGCCCGCCTGACGGTCAAAACGGCTCAGCAGGTTAGACAATGCTGTGCCTTTTTTGCCGCTGACATCCTCCATTTGCAGGACATTTTTTTGCTGGGTATTGACGATTTCAACATTGATTATTTGCTCGCCAAATCGTCCGGTGTTACGGAAAGGCCGGACAATCCAATCATCAGAAAGGACGGCTTTTTGCCCAGCGCTGCTCCTGTTCCAATCATCCATAAAACTCTGTACAGGATGTTCTTCGATATGGTATTTATTGATTTCATCCATAAAAACCGCGACATCGGTCTTACGCTTATAGGAATAACGTGCTGCACCAATACTGAATGCTTCTAAGCAATCAGGATTCAGCGGATCAATAAATTCTTCTAAATCTTCCGGTGGATTATGCTCACTAACCAATAGCCGATCCGAAATTTCATGGGTTTTATCGATGTCGATCTGGATAAAATCTTCGGCTTTAGTTCCGGTTTGAACAACAAAATGCAGGGTATTTCCGGTTTGCCGTGTGGCAATCAACTTTTCTTCTTGAGCGTGTTCGATTAAAGTCTGTAAGTTTTTGCCACAATTGATAAAAGTCCTTTCCGTCCACTCCACCAAATCCTGGGCAATACGGTTACCTTGCATATCAACAATACCCCCAAGCCGATACCATTCATCGCCAACTCTAGCTAACCTTACTTTATGGCTGGGGATAAGTTCTTGAAGTTTAGCAAGCAGCAATTCGTCATCCGCGCTGGGTAGAATCTGCTTGCAGAGTTTTGCGAGCTGTTGTCCATCAAGTTGAAAATCAAGGTCATCCATTATTATGCTTCCGGCTGTTCGGTTCGATGAGCGTCTTGTGCAGTACTGTTCAACCGTTCCTGTACCGCCGCCCTGACATCGGGTTCGGGATCGTCTATCAGGCAGACTAATGCCTCTGGGGCAACTCGCTGGACTGCCGTGTAACGCACCACCCAATCGGCATCGTTCAATAAGATGACGGCATCAGAAGGATTCATACGTTCAGCAACAATGCGCCTGACTTCAGGGGCATCGTCATCTGCCATTAAGCCTAAACTGACTTCGGGCAAGCGTTCCGCCACCACTTTCCTGACCTGCATATCTTTGTCGCGAATCAGCCGGAATAAACGACCTATTGGCAATCTTCTGGCGACAGTTAATCTGACAATATAATCGGGATCATTAGCGAGCTTTTCCAGTTCTTCCGGCGCAATGCGGTCGGCGACAGTCATACGCACTTCACGGTCAGGGTCGTCAATCAGATGGATAAGTTGCGCTTGAGGAATGCGATAAGCAACCGCTCGCCTTACCACCTCATCTACATCATTTATTAGTTCAAACAAAGCTTTTTGCGGCGCGTAACGGACGGCAATTGCGCGCCGTTCCCAGAAATTATCATGTAGGTACTGTTCGGCATAGGCTGGGTTAAGGCGAAAAAATCGGTCGATTTGCCGTCCACTTTCAATAAACACGCAGGTATCGCCGGGCATACAACGCCCCATCAATAGCGTTTTGCCACGAAAAGGGCACAAGCTGCAATTCGCAACGGGTACGCTAACAGGTTTTCCCCCACTAGACATGCAATCTATTCCGTTTAGTCTGGGATAACTTCTGCCACGACAACTCCCGTTGCAGCCTCATAATCATTGGTTAAACACATACAGTGTTCTCGTCCGTCAACCAGATAAAGATTGAAGGCTGACTTTTCGATGATTGGCTCATTATTGGGCAAATCGTCATCCATACAGTAAGTAAAATGGATAGATTGATATTGCTGCCTTAGCGTTGAAACGGTGGACTCATCAACACCTAGAGTCTCAATACTTACAGCAATTTCGCTGAGTTTTTCTGCACTTATCATCCTATTGCTTCCCTTTCAAACCTGAATCGATCAGCAGACTCAATACCCATAGCCTTAGCAAGCCATGGTGGTGGTGTGCCAGCTATCACCCCCTGTAATTGGCCTACAACTTCTATTATCGATTCAACAGAAGGCAGTTTAATTGGGTGGATACCCAACCTGACAATCTTGGCTGCTGCGGGTCCACCCACGGATGTCAAATAAAGCACTTGGCAATCCTGGATGAGCTCTGCTCGAAATACATTTTTATCATCCACTTCCAAACCTGCCGGAATAGCTGTTCCGCGAATGTCGATTAACCGAATCTCATCGGCGGAGACTTGATAAATCATGAATTGAGCACACGAACCAAAATGACCGTTGACATTAATATTATCGTCACTGGCGACTGCAATACGGACCGACCCAGGCATATCACCTTCATTAAAATCAATAATTTTTGGCTTTAGTGTTCCAGCTGCTTCAACTTGATGCTTAAGAATGTGCAACGCAGATTTAAGGGTGACGTCGTCCAGGTCAGAAAATTCGCCATCTTGCGCTGATTTAAACGTTTTCAGGTTGAGGCCAGTTAGCTTATCTTCGGTGATAGGCAAGCCAACGCAATCAGTCAGGACGGTAAACAGGCGTTTGGCATCGGTATCGGGCAAAGCACGAGCAGCAAGCCCGATCCTTAAGGCCAGTTCTCTTGAGAGCGTGTTCTGGCTGCTCATGGCATTATGCCTCTAATGGCAGAATGCAATTATCAATTGGGCAGACCTTGACACACTGGGGTACATCGAAATCGCCCTCGCATTCTGTGCAGGTTTTTTTATCTATTTTGAAAACAATGGAACCTTCTGTGATGGAATTGGTTGGGCAGACTGGTTCGCAGTCGCCACATGAAATACAATCCGCTTCAACAATATATAAAGCCATGATTATTCTCCTGAATCTAAACGTTTTGCGCGTAAGGTTACGGGGAAATCCGGTTGTGCTTGTGGTTCAAAATAATAAGTCGAACCGTCACTGAGCAACACTTCGCCACCCCATTTGTCAGGGCTATCGAATTCAACAGATTCCGCCACTTCTTCCAAATCCTTTTTGGGTACGTAGAAGACTAATTTGCCTTCGGCATTCTTTTTCAACATGACACTAGGCATTGGATTCTCCGTTTACACGCGATTAAATGCAGGGGCGTATTGAGCGCCCCTGCATACTATGGTTGACTTAACGAATCAAATCGTAGTTATAGTCCGTAGTGCCCATGCCTTTGGTTTCCTTATCCAATTGCTCAAGCACTGCATTAACCAAGGTAGTCAGCATATAAATAGCGCCTTCATAACCCAAGGTTGTCATTCTGTGCAGGTGATGCCTGTCAAAGATTGGGAAGCCAATGCGGATTAACGGCACTTCAAACTCTTCACCTTTATAGAAGGTATCCCGTTGGATAAACTTGCCATAAGAGTTACCGATCATGAAGTCTGGTTTATTGGTGAATACCAATGACCGGAAATGCCATAGATCCCGTCCAATATGGACTTCTGTTTTTTGGCCATAAGGTGAATCTTTGCACATCTTATCCATTGCTTTCAACCAGCGTTTGTTCGCGTGGTTGCACAATACATCGGTCGGTTCAGCGCCCATTTCCAGCAGGAATTTAGTCATGCCCATGACAAAATCCGCATCGCCATACAAGGAAAACTTTTTGCCGTGCATCCAGGTGTGTGAGTCGGTCATCATGTCAACCAAGCGACCACGCTCCAGTTCTAATGAAGCTGGAATCGGTTTTCCGGTGAGTTCAGAGATTTTCATCAGGAACTCATCAGTCCACTCCAGACCCATTGGGATGTTGATGGCTGTAGCTGGTTGATGCCAGATGTTTTGCACAAACTTTTTGGTTTTTTCCAACTGCCAAGGTTGTAACAAAAGGGTATCAATCGCGTTTGGCGAATCTTTCACTTCAGCTTGCGTGGTACCACCGGCATACATGCGAAATGTGCCATCTGCTGGCGTATCCAACACTTCGGACGGATCACTCATTAAGGTGTAATCAACACCCATTTCCTTCATCATGCGGTGCATGACCCGGTAGTTACCCAGATAGGTTTCAAAACCTGGCACGAGATTAATCTTACCGTTGGAACCGACTTTTTTGTCATCCATGAAGTTAAGGGTGAAAAAACGCAGCATACCTTCAAACATGTTATCCCAGCCAGTGGTATGGCTGCCGACAAAACTAGGCGTATGGGCATAAGGTGTAGGAAATTCCTGCTCGATATGTCCTGCTTTTTTGGCGTTATTGATAAAAGCATTCAAGTCGTCACCAATAACTTCCGCCATACAAGTCGTCGATACGGCTATTATTTCTGGCTTGTATAAAGCTTTGGCATTTTCAAGGCCAGCAAACATGTTCTTCTGACCACCGAATACCGCTGCATCTTCAGTCATTGAGTCGGATACGCAGGCAACCGGCTCTTTAAAATGACGGTTAAAGTAGGTACGGAAATAGGCCACGCAACCTTGTGAACCGTGGACATAAGGCATGGTTTTTTCAAACCCTAATGCACAAAGTACAGCGCCCAATGGTTGGCAGGCTTTTGCCGGATTAACCGTTAATGCTTCACGGTTAAAATTAAGCTCTTGGTATTCTTTGGTCGTCGTCCATTGGAAGACTTCATCAATGGTTTCCTGGGGGTGACGCTCTTCGTAAGCTTCACGTTTGTTTGCCAGACTTTCCTTATATTCATCATTACGGAATAAAGGGTAGCTGGGTTGAATGTTATCGACTTCTTGACTCATGATAATCTCCTACGCGCCACTAATCTGTGGACGACGTTTTGAAGGAAAAAAGTGTAGGTTGGGATGATGCATCCAAGGCAACACAGGTGCATCAAGAAACTCCGCTTTTGGGCTTCTTACCTTAGCCCAACCTACAACTTCGTTTATACTTCGCGGTTAAAATCCAGGCTTATGCGCTGGCTGCAACAGCTACCTTTGAAGTGTCATCTGTTTTCCAGGGCACTTTCACTTGCTTCCAGCACGGGTTATTCAAGGTCATGTCCATATCACGGGCGAAGATGGCAAAGCCGTCATAACCGTGATACGGGCCTGAATAATCCCAGGAGTGCATTTGCCGGAATGGGATACCCATTTTTTGGAAAATGTACTTTTCCTTGATACCGGAACCGATCAAGTCAGGTTGCACCTTCTTGACGAATTCTTCAAACTCATAGCCAGTGACATCATCATAAATCAATGTCGCATTGCCCATTTCTTTGATAGTGCGGTCATAATCGTCGTTATGCCCGAATTCATAACCCGTACCGACCACTTCCATACCTAAGTCTTCATAAGCACCGATCACGTGACGTGGACGTAAGCCACCGACGTACAACATCACGCGTTTGCCTTGCAGACGTGGTTTGTATTTGGCAATAACCGCGTCGTATTCCGATTGATATTTGGCGATAACTTTTTCAGCGCCTGCCATAATCGTTTCATCAAAGTGTGAAGCGATTTTGCGTAACGATTCGGCGATTTTGGTTGGGCCAAAGAAGTTGTACTCAATCCAGGGGATTTTGTACTTTTCTTCCATGTGCCGGGCAATGTAGTTCATTGAACGGTAGCAATGGATCAAATTCAGTTTGACCTTAGGGGTCTTTTCCATCTCAGCAATGGTACCGTCACCAGACCACTGGGCAACCACACGCAAGCCCATTTCTTCCAGTAAAGTACGTGAAGCCCAAGCATCGCCACCAATGTTGTAGTCACCAATAACGGCGACATCGTAAGGTGTGGTCGGGAAACTTTCATCACCATCACGGTTTTCCAATACCCAGTCCCGGATCGCATCATTCGCAATATGATGGCCTAACGATTGTGATACGCCGCGAAAGCCTTCACAACGCACTGGAACGACTGGCTTGCCGATTTCCTTATTGGCTTTTTTAGCAACCGCTTCAATATCATCACCAATCAAACCGATTGGGCATTCTGATTGGATACTGATCCCTTTGTTAAGCGGGAATAATTCTTCGATTTCGTTCATTATTTTGGCTAGCTTTTTATCACCGCCAAAAACAATGTCTTTTTCCTGGAAATCGGACGTAAAATTCATGGTGCCGAACGTATTGACACCTGTCGTGCCAACATAATAGTTACGGCGACCCGCGCGGGAATACTGCCCGCAACCTACTGGGCCGTGCGAGATATGTATCATATCTTTAATCGGCCCCCAAACCACACCCTTTGATCCTGCATAAGCACAACCACGGATGGTCATTACGCCAGGTTGGGATTTACGGTTTGAAGTAATACATTTGTTTGATTTTTCCAAAGATTGATCGTTGACGGCTAAATGTTTAGCGCGATCTTTCCTTGCTTGTTCTGGATAGACTTCTAGCACTTCTTGGATAAGCGCTTCGGTCTCTTCTCTTGTTAGAGCTGCCATGATTGTCTCCTACTTATGCCGTGGGTAATCCCCCAACAGACAGGTTTTAGGACAGGGATCTGTAGAGACGAAAAATTTCGTCTCTACAGGTTTTCATTTTTTAAGCGACTGCTTCAGCAGCTGCAGTTTTACCAATAATTGACTCGTCTTCTTGGTCGATAATACCGAATTCCATCATCAACTCTTCCAGTTCATCCA
>JABFSV010000142.1 GCA_013140405.1 Methyloglobulus sp.
GCCCATATCAAGTTGATTGTGCTGGTTAACGATGTGTCATTGCGGAACCTGATCCCAGATGAACTGGCTAAAGGCTTTGGATTCCTGCATGGCAAACCTGCCAGCGCTTTTTCGCCAGTGGCCGTGACTCCCGACGAACTGGGTACAGCCTGGAACGATTCCAAGCTGCATTTGTCCTTAAAGGTCTATTGGAACGAGCAGTTAGTTGGCAACGCGAATGCTGGCGCTGACATGCAATTCAGTTTTGTCAGGCTAATCCATCATGCCGCCAAGTCCCGGAAACTTACTGCCGGGACTATCATCGGTTCCGGTACGGTCAGCAATTATGATTCAACAAAAGGATATTCCTGCATTGTTGAAAAGCGGGTCGTTGAGACCATAGAAACCGGTGCGGTCATTACGGGATATTTAAGATTTGGAGATAAAGTAAAGATAGAGATGCTGGACGGGCAGGGGTGTTCAATCTTCGGCGCGATTGAGCAGGAGGTCAAGCCGTGCCGGTAATCCTTTATAGTTATTTTAGGAGTTCAGCCGCATACCGGGTACGGATTGCATTGAACCTGAAACATATAGGCTATGAAATACGCCCTGTTCATTTACTCAAGAACGGCGGCGAACAATTCAAGGCCGATTATCTTGCACTGAATCCACAAGGACGGGTACCCGTCCTTGTGGTGCAAAATACGGTATTGTCCCAATCGTCCGCGATTATCGAATATCTGGAAGAAACCTTCCCAAACCCTCCGTTGCTGCCTACCAATCCCATTGAACGCGCTTATGTCCGTTCGTTGGCTCAGATTATTGCCTGTGATATACATCCCCTCAATAACTTGCGGGTGTTGAATTATCTAAAAAGCATATTAAAAAGTAACTTTCAACAAGCTTGGCGTAGCCACTGGATAGAGGAAGGGTTTAGCGCCCTTGAACAGCTATTGCAAAAAAGCAATTACAGTGGACGCTTTTGTTATGGTGACACACCCGGTATGGCCGATGCCTTCCTAATACCGCAAGTCTACAATGCCAAGCGTTTTGGATACGAAATGAACAGTTTTCCGTTAATTAGCGGCATCTATGAAAATTGTATACAAGAAGCTGCTTTTTCCACTGCTGCACCGGAAAATCAGCCTGATGCCGAAACTTAATTTTCTCAGCTAACAGGAGACGTTACGCACGTCCTGTAATGTGCGTATTGTTGTGTGGCTACCTTCGCGACGCTTATCTAAACGGGTTCTCTCAAGGCTACCAACCAGCATAACAACCTTGGCGTGGGGTATTAAGCAAATCCAGCTGGATTCCATTCACCCATCATCTTTTGGCGTGCAGCATCCAGGCGCATCGACATCAAAGCTGCAAATTTCTTTAACAGTTCGTAGCCTAATCTCGGCTCCTGCTCACATCGCTCCAGTATGGTAGCGCCGTCAAACATGAGCAATTCCGAGTCTTCTTCAGGCATCGCTTGAAAAGTCCATTTGAAGGGTGGTATTAGCCAAGACCAGCCCAAAACCTGGTCTTTTCCCAGTTTTTGGATCTCTAGGTCAGGGCCAATTATCGCAGGCATTTGTATGGAGATACGACCGCTACGGACAATATAAAACTTGTCGGCGTTTTCGCCTTGCTGAAACAGGATCTGTCCTTTTTTGATGGCAAACTCGCTAGCACACTCACACCAGACGCATTTGATTTTAAGCGGCATCATGCTGCGTTATTTGCACTTCAACCTTGAAACCGCCGGACTTACCCACTAGTTATCTTACGAACAATCATTGTTCACCACGATTGAAATTATCACGGTTGATATTATATTGATGCTCAATACCTTCGTTTAGATTATAGCCTTCGTCATTGTATAGCTCGCAGGTAAAAAACAAACGCAGATCAATAATCCAGGCAATTTTTTTTATCTTGTTGTTTTCAATAATAATGGTTGAGAGGTTACGGTTGTTATTAACTATTTGATCTACAATAGTATTTGGGTTATTAGGGTCTTCCTTTAACGCGCCAGACACAATATGTTGGGCAGATTCCATTGTCAGCACTGGATTTGTAGTAGGCAACTCAGCATTTTCAGCACTTTTAAGGGACTGCGCGTCAAAATAGCCAATATCATAGACAACCTTAAATAACACGCCAAGTATAATCCCGCCAAACCAAACAGAGAGGGCAATTTTTAATCGTCTTCTAATGCGAGGGTTTGATAGTTTTTTTCTAATATTGCGAATTTTCTTATTCATTTTTTGCGGTCTATGGCTTAATTGGTCATTATTCAGCATCTAACAGGCTGTTGAAAAATTACAACGCGTGGCAAGGTATGTTACCCCGTTACTCACGTTTTGCCGACTGGGTTGTTATACCGTGTTGAAACCCTACGAACGGGGCAACATGCCCCGTCCGGCTTCCAGTTGTTAACTTAGGTTTAACGGTTATTATTATCCACTATTAGGTTATCTTCTCTTTCCGTTTATCTAAATGAAATCAAGCCAGCAGGTCAAGCAATCTTTTTGGGAAGAGGGGGTTAGCACCAAAAACCTTATTTATCTGACTTTTCCCGCCGCATTATCGGCGATGCTGAACAACGCCTATCGCGTCATCGACCAATATGCGGTGCAGTGGTTAGGTGTTGATGCCCAAGCAGCTATCGCTTCTTGTACCTTTGTGCTGATAGCCTTTTTTGCGGGCTATACCATCTTTTCATCTGGGGCAATTGCACTGGTTGCCCGTGCTGTCGGCAGCGAAAATGTCCCGGAGCAAAAGCGACTTATTGGTAGCGCTTTAACGGCTTCGTTAGTCGCGGGAATTATTATCTTAAGTGCCAGCGGCGCTTTAGCTCCCTGGACGGTCAAAAGTTTAGGATTGCAGGGCAATCTTGCCAATCAAGCTGAAACCTATCTGCGCTGGCATGCCCTGTATTGCTTGCCGCAAGCGGTCATGCCGACGTTGGACGCCATTTTTATCGCCTATGGACGAACAAAAGTCGTATTGTTTTTGCAAGCCACGGCCTCGATCCTGAATTTCTTGCTTAATCCTGTCTGTATTTATATGCTTGATTTTGGCATAGGTGGTTCGGCAATGGCGACTGGCATCAGTCAAGCGATAGCAGTAATCATGGGGCTTATCCTGTTATCCCGCACGAGAGGCTTTGACAGTAAATCGTTTCGGTTGAATAAGGATTTGTTACGCATCGTTAAAGTAGGCCTGCCCATGTGTTGGGGGACGTTAGTCTATGCAAGCGTTTACTGGGTGCTGTTACGATGGGTTATTTCCCCCTTGGGGCCTGCGGTGAATGCTGCTTTAGGTATTGGCTTTTCAGTCCTGGAGGGTTTTACTTGGCCGGTGTTTTGGGGCTTTTCAATGGGGATTGCCAGCATAGTCGGGCGTTGCCTGGGTGCGGGTGAAATAGCCAAAGCCTTACAAGCCATACAGTTGGCATTTAGGCTGGTGACCTTGTTTGGTTTATTGGCATCAGCTGTGTTCTGGTGGGGTGGGGAAGTATTGTCAGGAATGTTCACCAACGATGCGGAGGTATTGAAACAAGCAGTGCTTTACGCGCAGGTATTGGCGTTTTCGCAATTATTTGTCGCTTATGAAGCATTGGCTGAAGGAATCTTAAGTGGCGCGGGCAAAACCAAGGCCATTTTTTATTGGTCTGCACCGTTAAATATCCTTCGCATTCCTTGTTGCTGGCTGTTTGCCATTGAATACGGCTATGGGGCGGCGGCTATTTGGTGGGTGATTAATGTATCCACTCTGCTGAAAGCATTAGGGAAATGGAGTACGGTTATCAGTGGACGTTGGCAAAAGCAAGCATCTTAAAAATAGTCAACTGTTCAGCCAAACAGTGAAATACTCTGGTGATTTAGTTCCTTAAGCAGTGTAAATCCGGTAGAATTCGCGGCTTTAACTGCGCGTTGCATTTGTTGCTTAACCATTTTCTCAGTGGGAATACGGTTACGATTGTTCAGGGCTTGATTACTGGCTTCCGGTTCAACACTACAAACTTCATCGTTAATATGCACCTAAAGTGCATATTTTTCATAATACTATGTCACAAACAGAAATAACTTCAGAATCCTTACGTCGGCGTACGTTTGCCATCATCTCCCACCCCGATGCGGGGAAAACCACCATTACAGAAAAACTGTTGCTGTTTGGCGGCGCAATACAGCTTGCGGGTTCGGTAAAAGGGCGTAAAGCCGCGCGCCACGCGACTTCGGACTGGATGGAGATGGAAAAGGAGCGGGGCATTTCCGTGACAACATCGGTCATGCAGTTTGAGCATAAGGGTTGTATCGTCAATCTGCTTGATACACCGGGGCATGAGGATTTTTCTG
>JABFSV010000526.1 GCA_013140405.1 Methyloglobulus sp.
CCCTCTGGGCCGATGTTCGTATTGACCCCAGCATTGACGATAACTAAATCTACTTTCTCAAGCTGGCATATCTCTTTAAGCCACCCAGATAACTCATCCAATTTACATACATCCAGCACTTGGGTAAGCACGCGTGTACCCTGTGTTTCGCACAACACAGCCAATTCAGCCAAACGTGCGGCATTACGGCCTTGTAGGATCAAGGTATTTCCGGGTTCTGCATAGACTTTAGCCAAGGCACCACCGATACCACCTGTTGCACCGGTAATTAAGATAGTTCTGGGGGAGGATTTACTCATAATAACTCTTGCAAAGGTGATCGTTCAGATTCAAGTATACGAAGACTATTTTGCACTGCTAAATCTATCCCTTTAGTGCAATAAAACCCTCCGTTGATTTGGGTGGCATGAATGACTGTATTTCGAAAACACCGAAATAATTCTGCATCAGGCGTGTGGCGGTTTTGCCAGAAATCATCCAAATCGCCCTGGAAAGTCAGTCCAGGCAAATTATAAATTGGCGTACTCAACGCAATGGTGGGACGATTTAACCCTAAAGAAAGGCCACCGACTGTACTATTAACTGTCACGGTTCCCAGAGTATGACGTAACAATGTGTCCAAATTGCCAGTTTCGATATATTCGACTCTGCCTTCTAAACCTAAGTGTTTCGATAACCTTGTAATTAACCTAGGATAATTCACCAATCCCATATCAAGTGGATGGTTTTTTATAACTAATTTCGCATTGCGAGGTGCGTGATGTGCAAAAGACTTCATCACAAACTCCATAACGTCAGCCATGTCATCGAATGGAGAATGGTCACGAATCTGGGAATCGTTGTCCAACTGTAGCGGTAACAGGAAAAAAGGCGTTGAATTCTGAACCAAATCATTCACAACAGCAGCATTTTTTCTCTCATGAAAGCGTAACATGGGAAGCCTAAAAGCATAACCAAAGTATTCAACAGGCGCATTGACTGGCGCGTGAGTTCTGTAGCCTGGATAGAAAAATGGATTAAAGATTCCTGCTGTATGATAATAAATATCATGAATTGCACGAATTTTGAACGAGGTTTGAAACGGCTCACGATCACTATGGTCGGGTAAATTTGCCCCAACCTCCCTGTACCAATCAGGGTCACGAGGCAGCAAAGAATGTGCATTTACCCCTTCCCGTTCCAAAGTCACCCAAAAGGGACGGAAATAAGCTTCCTCAAAAACATGGGTGCGAACCCCACTGCCTCGAGCTTGACTGACAGCGGGACGATGGACAGGCCGACAATCACCAAACAAGATTTGGTCTGTGATTTCAAATTTACGGTATTTGGCGTCAAGAAAATCACTTAATTCAGACGCATGCCCCCTATAATTCCAACCAGGATGGTTGTCCCAAGTAACCCAATCCCCGGCATTGAAATTGACTTTAAAGACGCGATGTCCTTTGGCCTTAAGGCGATCAGCTAAGCGTGCAAAGAATGGGGAACAAACACCTTGAAGAAACAAGAAGTTGCGTACTTGATTCATCTAACACCCACAACACGACGCAATACAATCCTGAAGCATTCCCGCCACCAAGGAGTCGCCCCCCCTGCCCTAGCTCGCCATTCCGAAAGCTCGTCCAGTGCTTGTTCTGGTGTAATCAGGGCATTTCCTTTGCGGCTCAGATAAATAGGGTATTCAATTAGCACGCCTGCTATCAATTCGTCCAACGACAATTGCCGGTTTCTCCTGGGATTAGGTACGATGTCGTGCGTCAGCCCCCAGCCTGAGTAAAAAGGCTGACCATAACAAGTCACGGATTTACCACGCAGCAACGCCTCGAATCCTGCCAAAGATGTCAGTACGTGGACTTCATCAACGACCATTAGTAGGCTGCCCATATTTGCATCAGTTAATTGCACATCACACCAATGTAACGCCTCATCTTCCCCCATCCCTTTAGCTCTTAGCCCTGCTATCACATCGGGATGTGGTTTGTAGACGATGAATGAATCTGGATTTGCTTGCCGAACAGCTTGCAATAACCCGATATTTGAACGAATATTCGGCGCTCCATAAGCCAATGAAGCATCACTTTCGACTTGCCCTGGCACCAGGATAATTTTTTTATCTAAGGAAGGCCTGTGCCAATCAGAAACACCGACATTGTATTTAGTAAGTCGTTCAGCAACTATGCGCTCTCTCAACAATATTGCCCGTTCAATGATACAAGATGTAAATATAGTATTAGTGAGCAAAACTTCAAGGCGGGAAGGTTGGGTTGCATCGTAATAAATACCCCGATTGTCTATCACCCAAGATATTGGTCGAATAAGATCTGCCCCTAAACCAACAGACCGCAAAAAACCGTCTTCCACGCGCAAAATCTTAACATCTTGTGCTAATTCACCAACTACCTGCCTCATACCCCAGACCACCAAAATTCCAGAAGGCGGGACTTGGGCAATACTGGTTATAAATTTGACATGGGCATTAGGGAAACACTGCCGTAATACTGGCTTTTTCCAAGCTGAAAAATCGAGTGCATAAATATCCAAACCCGCCAATAAACTAACGTCCTGCAAAGCTCAAACGCTCCAATAATCCGTCTACCAGATCGAAATGTTTATCCCAAGTAGGAATTAAAAAGCCTTTCATCCTTTTGCCCTGCTCAATTCTGGCTGGACTTAATGCTTGGGCATATTCAACTATCAATTCCTTCCAACGCATCCCATCTAACGGATCGACATATTCGGGGATATCTCCAGCTATCTCACGAAACGTCGAGAGATCGCTAGCTATGACGGGTACTCCCATCATCAACGCCTCTATCAACGGCATACCATAACCTTCTGCAAACGACGGAAACAACAAGGCACGGGAGTGGAACAACCATAATGCCAAGTCTTTATCCGAACATGCCGAATGTTCAAAGACAAAACCTTCAAGCACTTTACAGCGTTCCAATAAATCCACGACATTTTCACACTCCCAACCTCTTTGGCCAATAATCACCAAACGTGGGGCAGACTCACCCAAACGCTCTATTAATTGTCGCCACAATTGAAGTAATAACCAATGGTTTTTGCGCGGTTCAATAGTACCTAAAATGACAAAATAAGGTTTATCCAAAGGTGAATCAGCAATTGGAATCGGCAATTTGGCGGGTGCGAGATGTGCGACAACAGCAGGCGGAACATGCAACCCATTGGCTTTAGCATAATCAGACAATTCATCCAGTGTGGACAATGAATTCGTAATCACGCCTTGGCCAGCACCAAGCACTACATCCATCCTGGCTTTATGTTTATCGAACTCTCCAGGTCGGCAGTACTCTGGATGCGTCAGGGGAATCAGATCATGTACAAAAAAAATTGGCTTAAGCCCTGAACGTTTTAGACGGTGGTTATAATACTTTTTCTCCAGCCCACTATGCCCTGTGTTGAACAGGAACCGGGGCTTAGAAAATTGTTGAACAATGCTTTGTGGCAACGAACGTGCAACTATCTTACGGACAAGGTGATTAAAATTTTTCGACGATGACAGCAAAGCCTCATATACCCGTTCCGAATCCCCTTGGGATAATTCTATCCATTGGCCTGCAAAACGCACCAAAGCAGTTGAACGCTCGGCGAAATGTTTAATATATTCTAAACCGACCCTGTCAACTCCAGTTGGGAAGCGGCCTTGCATCCTACGATCCAGTGGCCTGGTAACATCAATCAAGACCTTATGCATTTTTTTTGATCTTCATATAATTGACCCACTTTTCATTCAACCCATTCCTAAATTGTTACATGTCTTAACAAACAGACCGAACGACGCAGAGGACTTAGCCAAGGAGGAGATAATTAAACGCTGAGGCTAAAAGCAGCCCGAAGTAGGTTATGGCTAAGCATAACCCACTCCGTTTGATTCTAAATCATATAAACTGAATAGCAGATGAACCAATAAAGAGCTTGCCATCTCGGCAGAGTGAATCACACACAATTCTAACTAAGGACGCTGACAAATATTCTATCGATCAGAATGAACTAAAAGATCTTATTATGAGGGCTGATTGAAACAGAATTGAAATGAACTTCCTGAAATTATCGCCTGGTGCATTTGCGACATAGATCACGTCCTTGTTATTCATAGGAAACCCCTGGGCCACTAAAAAGCTGGCTGGATTCTTCATATCCATCTGGTAAATCACAGGCACTTTACCATCTGACGTAGTTTTCGGTGGTGTTGCCCAATCCAATGCGTTGATATCTTCAAAGCGGAAGATAAACACCGCACTCGCATCGGCTTTTTCACTATCCAAGCCGCCAGCGCGCGCCATAGCCTGAGCCAAAGAAATAC
>JABFSV010000335.1 GCA_013140405.1 Methyloglobulus sp.
TCCATTTTAGTTGCGGCTACTGCGTTGGATTCAAATTGTGATGTATTAAAAGGCCAAAAATTTACGGATTCCTCCACTAGGACACGTTAAGGAGTGATTCGCATCAAATCAGTATCTCGCACTAACAATCGTTCCTGGCATCAATGGTTTTTCTGGCCTGTCAACTGCGGACGTTCGCAACAGCCCTTTTCAGCTAGCTAGGAGCCTCGGGCAACCATTCGTCAACCGACGGTGGTAACAGGTATTGTTGATGACGGTCGTATTGAATGAAGCGGGCCATAAGGGTTCTTGGATTTAGTGTCGGCGTAGGTCACTATTTTACCAAACTCCTAACTTTGCCGTTTAGAAGTCAGACAGACTCCTAGGTCAGCCAAATGTTTTTTGAAGTGACAAATCCAACTTTTTAATCCGCGAAATATAGGTATTTTCGGGACTTGAGCTAAATTACATATAGCGAATCTTGCGCGGACTTTATCGACTATTATTTTTCTTCGGCTTTTGTGTCGCAACTGTTTGGATAGCCTGTCGTGTTTACATATATGATAAGCTTACAAAGCGAAAAGTTAGCTAAAATTATCAATGATTCTACGACACAACCCAGTTATTAAAAGGCATCCAATGTCGTATATATTACGTTAGGCGCTTCCAATTCTATGACCTTCCTGTGATTAAATATTTTTCTACAATTTCAAATGGCAAGCTCGTACTTTGGTGCTATTTGATATGGTGGGTCAGCACAGCTTTCCATCACTTTGACTCATCGATAAATATTTGGTTGAACTCTTTGGGCATCAGTGTGGTTATTGGTTTTGCTCTTATCCTTAGTGTTGGTGGGTTCAGTGCGGTAACTCAGAACAAGTGGCAAACCTTTCGTCTGTTTGCTATGCCTTTCTGTGTTTCAAGTTTTTCTTCCCTCATCAAAGACAAACATTTTATCCTTATATTTCCTCCATCAGCAGAAGAAGCATTTACGGCAGTGGGTCTTTGCCTTATCTTTATATCTGTCGTCATTATTTTAAGAAAGTTTAATCATGAACCGTTCGACTAACAAGTAGCTCAAGCCCGTTCGCGTTGCCCACTGGACGCCTTCAACCGTTGCTGATTCGCAGCTTATCACCGGTTTCAGTCGCCGCTTAGCTCTGCGTTGATTATTATTCGTGGAATACCAAGGAGTTTCCGTTATGACTTATTCTGGACAGTGCTTATGTGGCGCCATTCGCTATCAGCTCTCGGGTGAACCAAAGGTCGTTGCCTTGTGCCACTGCAGCAACTGCCGACGAAGTGCAGGCGCGCCCATGGTGGCTTGGGCGATGTTTCCCGAAACTGCCTTGACCTTGATGCAAGGGCAGCCGAAGACGATTAACTCGTCAGGTACTGCTATGAGGAGTTTCTGCGCTGACTGCGGGAGCGGGTTGTTCTACCGGAATACAGCAGCACTCCCTGGAATTGTTGATGTACAGTCCTCAACGCTTGACCATCCTGAGAAACTACCACCAACAGTGCAAATACAGACGGCCGAACGGCTCGACTGGATGAAACATATTCATGAACTTCCTGAGTTCGAGAGATTTCCAGAATAGGCCGAAGATGACGCCCAACCCGTCGATCGACCCCGTTTGCTTCACTCTCTGGACGCTGTGCGATAGAACCGCACAACACCGGTCACCTTTCCGTTAGGCGCTAAAAGTAACACTATGCCGAACCTCCGTGTCACGGAAATCAAAGCCTTCTTACCGGCCAGAGATTTCGAGCTTTCGAAGCGTTTCTATCAAGACCTCGGCTTCACTATGGCCTCAGAAGGTGGAGGTGTTGCGTACTTCCATCACGAACATGCCAGCTTCTTGCTTCAAGACTTCTGCGTTGACGAACACATCCAGAACTTCATGATGCACTTACTCGTTGAGAGTGTGGATGATTGGCACCAGAAAATCACAGAGTCTGGACTCGCTGAGAAGTACAACATCGAAGTCGGTGAAATCGAACGTCAACCCTGGAGAATGCGAGACTTTAAACTCTTCGATCCTTCCGGAGTGATGTGGCTCATCGCTCAGAATGTGGAGTAGTCAGCCATACTCTAGATCAACTATCCTTTTTGGATTCAGCCCGCCAACCACGGTGGTACCTAACTTGATCAATAGGCCTAAAATATTACATACGCTTGCGACCTTTTTTAATTTTCAACGTCTATACAGATGCATCTGTTTGGATGTAATAATTTACAGAAAGGAGCAAATCATGAAACGCTTTCACGTACATGTTGCTGTAGATAATATTAAGACCAGCATCGACTTTTACAGCAAGCTGTTCGGTCAAGAACCGACCAAGCAACAGGATGATTACACAAAGTGGATGCTTGAAGATCCACAAGTCAATTTCGCGATTTCAGCGAGAGGTCACGCGGTAGGCGTGAATCACTTCGGTTTCCAAGTTGATTCACCTGAGGAGCTTGTCGAACTAAAAAAACTGGCCGATGCCGCATCTCATGGAGAAGTGTTGAACCAAGGCGAAACTGCTTGCTGTTACGCCAAGAGCGAAAAACACTGGACAATTGATCCGTCAGGACTGGCTTGGGAACATTTTCATACAATGGTTGATACACTGGCATTTGGCGTTGACACTACTCATCAGGCGAGTGCTTGCTGCATTCCAGTTCGTGGTTCAGAACTCGATGCACCAACCGCTAAAGGCGCGTGTTGCATTACGAACGGATCGTCTGTGACTGACGGTGCTTGTTGTGGTTGAAGAAGAAACGTTGCCAATCGCGGCAACAACCTCTGAAGACCTTGGCGCTGTTTTCGCCACTTTACAGAAAAGCCTGCGTAATTATTTGCGAAGGCAAGTGGACGACCCTAGTATTGCAGAAGATATGGTTCAAGATGTTTTCGTCAAGGCGTTGACTACAATGAACTCCAATCGGGTACCCTCAAATCTTACGGGCTGGTTGTATACTGTGGCACGCACAACCGTAGTTGACTACTATCGCTCGAAGCATTTGGACGTAACAGAGTTGGATGAAAATTTTCCAGATAATCAGCAAGCCAATGATGAACTACTAAATCAAGAACTAGCCACCTGTCTTAAACCGCTTGTTCTCCAACTACCCGCAATCTATCGCGACACATTGCTTGCGACTCATTTCGATGGGCGAACGATGTCATCCTTGGCAAAAGAGCAAGGTTTGTCGCCGTCTGCGATCAAAAGCCGAACGAGTCGGGCTAGAGCCATGCTTAAAGAAAAATTATTGGAATGTTGCCATGTGGAACTGTCCGGCGGAATTGTCTCCGATTACCAGCGTCGAACATCTTCATCTTGTGGAAACGGTTGTGCCTGACATTGCGCTCAAGGATAAACAAAGGTTTCAAGGAATATCATGGGAAAACAATACGCAACACTTTCTGAAAAATTAACTGAGTTCATAAGTGAGCAGAAAATATATTTCGTGGGTACGGCTACGACAGATGGTCGAGTTAATGTTTCCCCCAAAGGAATGGATTCTTTTCGAGTGTTAAACAATAATCGAGTGATTTGGCTCAACGTAACGGGGAGCGGAAATGAAACATCAGCCCACGTTCAGCTAAATCCGCGCATGACTATTATGTTTTGTGCATTTGATGCCCCGCCACTTATTCTTCGGCTTTACGGAATGGCAAGAGTTGTCCACAAAAAAGACCATGATTGGAAGGAACTTTTTGCTCATTTCAATCCATTGCCTGGTGCACGCCAGATTTTTGATCTTTCAATTGAGATGGTGCAAACATCCTGCGGGATGGCCGTGCCCTATTATGAACATACGGGAGACAGAGAGTTGCTTTCGGATTGGGCGAAGAAAAAAGGAGATGACGGACTGATGGAGTATTGGGATGAAAAAAATCAATCCAGTATCGACAACATTCCTACTAACATCATTGCAAAAAATGTCTAACGAATAAGGTTAGATTGTCTTCGCGAAGCAAACGGCAATCTGAACCGTTTGTTGGACGAAGGTCTGGTTTAGACCATTGTTTAATCAAGATAAACTAGCTGAACACTGAATTTGACAGTCGGCTTTCGTTTCTTTTGCAGGCAAGGTGACATTATTTGCAACTTTCCAAGGCTGTTAGCTTTTAACATTTAGATTCCTTGACCTTTTCCCATAATGCCTGGATGATGATCTGAGAGGCATCGTCAGGATGCTCAGTTCCACAAGACAGCCGTAATGTACTTCCCCTGTCATGAAGACCAAAAGCGTTTCGAACCGCAAGGCCCAGGCCAAAATGCAGGTCAATCAGCTCGCTTTCTGACATTTGCGCTATCTTTGCCTGGTCTTCTGCGCTAACGACAACCAA
>JABFSV010000418.1 GCA_013140405.1 Methyloglobulus sp.
AATAGTTTGAGGTATTTTATAACCGGGAGCGCTTACATTCTGCTAATGGATATTTATCTCCCGTTGACTACGAAGCGCAGCAATATGCTGCTTAACCTTGTGTCCGGAATACCGTTGACACATCAACTTGGCTTTTATCGTCCTTTTTTGTGTGGCATCCCTCACACAATCCAACTTGTCCCAGTGGCAAGTCCGGCAGTCTTGCTTCGCTTTCCAGTCGGTGAAATTATAGGGATTGCCCCGTGTGGTTTCTGTGGCCTGGTTCTCGCCGCGCTAGTTTTTAATGTGGATAAGGTCTCAGTTTCAGAATCTTTCGGAGAAAAATGCGGGGGTACGACTGGATCGCATTAGCGGACTGAGGTTGCTTTGATTGCAAAAGATAGGCTCACAGAACTTGTGGCTTTGGTTTTTTCCGCCCTAGAGTTAGATATTGGTGGGCAAACAAAACCGCCTTGAAAGGCGGTTTTGTTTTACAGATGCAGTATTTGAATTAGGATGCCAACGTTTTTATCTGTTTACGCTTGCCAATCCCAATCAAGCTGACAATAGCTGGGGTAAACAACCAAACCGCAGCAGGAATCGGAACAGGATTGATTCCATTCGTATCCGCAACAACATCAATGTTGTCAAAAGCGACAAAACCAAAGTTAGAATTCTCTGATACATCGACAGAAAGAAGGTTCATCCAATCAAAGATATAGGTTGAGTATGAGAAGCCTAAAATGAGGGTTTTGGTCAACGTACCTCCGCCTAGTTGATGTCCCGTTAACACCACGCTACCTGTCCCCCCAAAATTATCTGAACCCCAAGTAGTTCCTGCATCTAGCGAGCCAAGGCTGAAAGTGCTGCTGTTTGTTTCTTTAAACGAAAAACTGCCGCCATTGCCATTACCAAAACCCGTAATGAGGGCATTAGTCCCATTGAAAGAGCCGGGATTCGAGGTAGATGTCAAAGCGACACCTGATGTTGTTGTAAAAGTTAACTCGCCGCTAGTAAAGGTTCCTGGTTGCAAAACATCAACATCATTGTCTTCGAAATTTACGGTACTTGCCTGGGCATTAAAAGCGAAGACTAAAAATAATGAGACTAAAAATAATTTTTTCATGGTTAAACACCTCCAGTTATAAATCACAAGCCATTAACAATAACGCGAAAGACAAACGCTTGATTTTCAGAAGCATAAAGCGGATACCTTTTTGGGATACTGACTAATTCAGTTTGCCGTCGCTTTGACTTGTTGGTTGGAGACAGGTTAAATGAATGCAGGTAAATTGGATATACGTACGATTACTTAGTCGCCTAAGCTTTTAATGAAAATCCAAAGCCAATCTACTAGCATGAGAGTTTCTATCGAAATCCGAACGATGAGGGAATTATGATGTGGTGCGAGACCTATCCATTTTGGGTTTGCATAAGGGCAAAGCAAGCAAGTAATTGCACTTACTTAAAGACTGTTTAGACAAGAAGATGATGGAAGCTTTGGGTAATCAGGCCGTCGTTTCTTTTGGTCCTTGCACGTCAGCAGGATCGCCCTCATAAGGTGTGGCGTATTTACAGTCTTTTTGGGGGCAGGTTTTTTCCACACCACGGGCTTTGGTTTGCTTAACCACTAGAACAGGCCAATGGCATTCTGGGCAACTTTCATGGATTGGTGCATCCCAAAGGGCGTAACTGCACTTAGGATATTCTGAGCAAGAATAAAATATTTTACTATTACGTGATTTGCGTTTTAGTATGCTGCCTTTTTTGCACTGAGGACATTCGACTTTTGTGTCCTGCGGCTTTTCCAGTGGCTCTATGTGTTTGCACTTGGGATAAGCGCTGCACCCGATAAATTTACCATAACGCCCAACCTTAAAAACCAAAGGTGATTCACAGGCAGGGCAAACCCTACCTTCGACGGTTTCCGGCGCAGTGCTCGTGGCGGCATCGTCATTCAAGTTGCGGGTGTAGGAGCATTCTGGGTAGTTGGTGCAGCCAATAAAACGTCCATTTCGTCCGAGACGGATAGATAAGGGGCTGGTACAGAGCGGACATTTTTCGTCAATGGCCTCTTGAGTGACATCTTTGCGTTGGACTTGCGCTTCTTTTTCAATGATTAAGTTGCTAAATGGCTTCCAAAATTTAGTCATGAGCGGAATCCATTCCAGTTCGCCGCGTGACACCGCATCCAATTCATCTTCCAGTTTGGCGGTAAAGTCGTAATCTACGTATTTGCTGAAATGCTCGGTCAGGAATTTGTTGACGATCCTGCCGACATCGGTCGGGTAGAAGCGCTTGCTGTCTAGGGTGACGTATTCACGGTTTTGTAAGGTCGAAATAATCGAAGCGTAAGTAGACGGGCGGCCTATGCCATGTTCTTCCAGTGATTTTACCAAGCTTGCTTCGCCGTAACGCGGCGGCGGTTCAGTAAAATGTTGTCCGGCGACGATGTCGTTAAGTTTGATTGGGCGGCCTTCTTCCATAGAGGGCAGAAAGTTTTCCTTATCGTCACTTTCTTTGGTGTCGTCTTTTCCTTCCAGATACACCGCCATAAAGCCTGGATTGGCAATGCTAGAGCCTGTTGCCCTGAATACATGCTTGCCATCCTCGCCGCAGCTTAAATCAACGGCAACCAGATTGAGCGTTGCATGGATCATCTGACAGGCAATGGAACGCTTCCAGATTAAATCGTAAAGTTTGAATTGCTCCGCGCTAAGGTGGGCTTTTAGCTGATTGGGTAAGTAACGCGGGTAAGTGGGGCGTATCGCTTCATGCGCTTCCTGGGCATTTTTTGACTTGGTTTTAAATACCCGTGGCTCTTTCGGAACGTTATCAGCCCCATAAGTTTCGGCAATCAGGGTACGTATTTCCTGCACCGCATCCACGGACAGGTTCACAGAATCGGTACGCATGTAAGTAATCAAGCCAGCCGTTTCACCGCCTATATCAATACCTTCGTACAATTGCTGGGCGACCATCATAGTGCGCTTGGTGGTGAAGCCGAGCTTGCGCGAGGCTTCCTGCTGCAAGGTTGAAGTGATGAACGGCGGCGCAGGATTGCGGTTTTGCTGCTTTTTTTCCAACTTGCTGACGACTAGCTGACCGTCGGCGGCATCAAGTAAGGTCTGCTTGGTCTGTTCAGCTAATTCCTCATTTGTAATGCTGAATTGATTGAGTTTTTCGCCATTAAAATGCGTCAGTTTTGCCTTAAAAGCCTGCTCCTGGGCAGTCAATGCGGCATCAATCGTCCAATATTCACGGGTTTTAAAGGCTTCGATTTCCAGTTCGCGCTCGACAATCATCCGTAAGGCGGGGCTTTGCACACGACCTGCGGATAAACCTCGGCGAATTTTTTTCCACAACAATGGGGATAATTTGAAGCCGACCAGATAATCCAAAGCCCGCCGTGCCTGTTGGGCGTTGATTAAGTTGATTGCGAGTTCTGATGGGTTAGCAATGGCCTCAGTAACGGCTTTTTTGGTGATTTCATGGAACACGACCCGATGCACAGGCTTATCTTTTAGCAGCTTTTTTTCCTTTAGCAGTTCGTATAAATGCCAAGAAATGGCTTCCCCTTCGCGGTCGGGGTCGGTTGCGAGATAAAGGGCATCAGCTGACTTTAGTGCCTTGCTGATGGTTTGTACGTGTTTCTGGTTGCGTTCAATAAGCTCATATTTCATAGCAAAATCGTTATCGGGATCGACTGCGCCTTCTTTGGGAATAAGGTCGCGGACATGACCATACGAAGCCAGTACATGGAAGTCTTTGCCTAAGTACTTCTCTATGGTTTTGGCTTTAGCTGGGGATTCTACAATAACGAGGTTCTTGCTCATTCGGTCAACAATGCGAGCGGTGCGTGCTGGTTCAATTTAAATAGGTGGGTACGAGGTCGTAAACGATATCTTCCATCCGTGAAAAGGCAATTTCTTCGTCCGGTTGGCTAAGTAATACCAGTAATACAATCCACTTGAGCTTTTCTATGGAGAGTTCTTCATCTTCCAATGCCAGCGCGCGGTCAATGACCACTTCCCTGTTGGCTGAGGTCAATATGCCGCAGCGTTCAAGAAACATAAGCAAGTCACGGCATTCCAAGTCTAGCTTGACTTGTTCTTCATGGCTGAAAATGCGAAATGAAGTGGAGATAGTCGGTTTTATGGCACGTTGCAAACTGAGCGACTCCAGCCAAACGAAGGCTTTATTGACTTCGCAAGTCTCAAAACCCGCTTCCAACAATTCTGTCCTGACGCTGTCACTGTCTGGAAGAATTTCGAGTTCATCTTCCATATAGTGTTCAAAAAGATACATCAGGACATCAAAAATAGTTTCTTTCATAGTTTTTTGTC
>JABFSV010000521.1 GCA_013140405.1 Methyloglobulus sp.
TATAGACATAATATAATTTAATCAATATGTTATAGTATTTTTGATAATGTTAAATATAGTCTTTACGTTTTATTTTCTTGTTTTAATTAAATTAATTTTCCTATAATGGCATTATAATTTTTCTTTTTTAAAGTATACTTTTTTAAAATGGCGCGGTTAGGGGTCAGTAATAGAAGGTGGTTTGATTGCTATGAAAGTTAGCCTTCTACATTCAAATCCGCTTAAATATAAACAATAACAGATCAAACAAACACTTTGAACACTACGCTTACTAACACATTGGAGAATGGTGGCAAGCCTTCTGATAAGGGGTTTCTTGCTTATATCAGGCGCATGAACCGACTTTTTCTTTGTACTGTCATTGTGCCGACTTTATTGTCTATCCTCTATTTTGGTTTTATTGCCTCTGATGTTTACATCTCCGAATCCCGCTTTATAGTCCGTAGTCCAGATCGGCAATCGGCCTCCCCATTAGGGATCATTTTCAAAGAAACAGGTTTTTCCAGCGAACAAGATGATTCTTACACTGTTCAGGATTTCATGCTTTCACGTGATGCCCTAAAGTCACTCGATTATAAATTGGGCGTAAGAAAGATTTTTGCAAGTAATAATGTCGATATTTTCAGTCGCTTTGCAGGTTTGGATTGGGATGACAGTTTCGAGGCGCTTCATATCTACTACCAGGATAAGGTCAGCATCGAGATTGAAACGGTTTCTTCCATTTCCACCCTTACAGTAAGAAGTTTTTCTGCCGAAGACGCTTTTCGTATGAACCAACTCTTACTGGAGATGGGGGAGGCTCTCGTTAACCAGTTAAACGAGCTTGGTCGACAGGATATGATACGCTTTGCCCAAGGCGAAGTACGCAATGCCGAAAAAAAGGCCAAAGAAGCTGCGCTTGCATTGTCGGCTTATCGTAACCAGAAAGGTGTTATTGATCCTGAAGGGGAGGCCAGCATCCATTTTGAACATATTGCCAAGATGCAAGATGAGTTAATTTCTTCCCAGGCACTGCTTATGCAATTGCAGGCTTTTGCCAAGAACAACCCTCAAATACCTTCGCTACAAGTCAAAACCAAGAACTTGCGGCATGAAATTGAAATCGAAACCGCAAGGGTGGCGGGTGGTAATCGTTCCTTGGCAAACAAAGCTGCTGAATATCAGCGGCTTGCCCTGGAGCGCGAATTTGCCAACACACAGCTCGGTAGTGTATTGGCTTCCCTTGAGCAGGCCCGTAACGAGGCTCAACGCAAGCAACTTTACCTGGAGCGCATCGTACAACCTAACAAGCCAGATATGGCGATGGAACCCCGTCGGATTCGCGGGATATTTGCAACTTTTTTGCTGAGTTTGATATCTTGGAGCATCTTGACTATGCTCATAGCAGGTGTCAAGGAACATCAAGATTGAGGATGACTAAGGGCATGCCATCCACACCCTTTAGTCGTTCGTTAACAATCCAATTCCGTGTTATTGGTGCGTTGCTAATGAGAGAGGTGCTGACGCGTTATGGGCGTCACAATATTGGTTTTTTGTGGGTGTTTGCAGAACCCATGATGTTTACACTAGTCATAGTGGGGTTATGGTCAGTTTTGCATATGGGCAACTCTAAAATACCTATCATCCCATTTGCTGTTACCGGCTGGTCTTCTTTAATTCTTTGGCGGAATATGCCTGGTCGTTGTTCAGGCGCTGTTGCGCCGAATCTTGCATTGATGTACCACCGCAACGTAAAAATTGTCGACATTTACGCAGCAAGAATCTTACTTGAATTCTTTGGTGCTACCATGTCCTTTGCAATTCTGTGCATTGGCTTTACCGCTGTCGATTGGATGTTGTTTCCGGAAGATATTTTAAAAATTATTTTTGGTTGGCTTATGTTGGCCTGGTTTGGCGCTGCCATGGCCCTTACCGTTGGCTCGATGAGTGAGATGTTCCAATCATTTGATAAAATTTGGGCACCTATTGCGCTCCTTATGATGCCGTTGTCGGGAGCCATGTTCATGGTCGAGTGGCTACCAGATGCTGCTCAAAAACTGGTTCTTTACATCCCCATGGTGCATGGGGTAGAAATCATCCGCGAAGGCTATTTTGGCTCCGCTGTTCGCGCTCATTACGATGTTTCCTACATGATTACGACGTGCTTGTGTTTGACCTTATTGGGATTGACACTGACTCGTAAAATAAGTAGTCGAGTAAGATCAGAATGATTAAGTTGGAAAACGTCACCAAACGTTACGGTACTCGGCTAGGTTCCCGTGTGGTGCTTGACCAAATTAATTTAACCCTTCACTCTGGTGAAAAAGTCGGCATCCTGGGTCGAAATGGTGCTGGTAAATCTACGCTTATTCGACTTATAAGCGGTGCCGAGTCGCCTACCTCTGGACACGTACATCGTCAAATGAGTATTTCATGGCCATTGGCTTTTGCTGGTGGATTTCAGGGTAGCCTGACTGGATTGGATAATCTCCGATTCATCTGCCGTGTGTATAACACAGATATAGAAAAGGCAATTTCGTTTGTCGAAGAATTTACGGAGCTTGGCATCTATTTCCGGGAGCCAGTCAAAACTTACTCTGCTGGTATGCGAGCTAGACTTGCTTTTGCTTTATCCATGGCAATCGAGTTTGACTGCTATCTTATCGATGAAATATTGGCCGTTGGCGACACCCGATTTCATGACAAGTGTAATCAAGAGTTATTTGAGAAGCGCAAAGATAGGTCAATTATCCTTGTGTCGCATATGCCAACTCAGATTCGGGTGCATTGCAATGTGTTTTATGTTTTGCATGAGGGTCGGATTGAACGATTTGATGATGTAGACAAGGCTTACAAATATTACTTAGCTAAATAATGACTAGAGCCAGAATACTTCTTGACCTCAAGCCGGCCCTAGATGGTTATGCTGGTATTCCGCAGGAATCTCGTTTGCTTTTTGCAGGGCTAAGAAGCCTTGTCGATAAATATGATATTGAAGGCTTATTGCAACATGGCAGCGAAACGCTATTTGCCCATATTTTATCAAAAGATACGAAGCTCTCGCCTGATGAAAAATTGCTTCAGCATTCAAAAAGTGTCGTCTCTTTTTACGGCAGCAAAAGAAAAGGTTTTCCTGCAAAAGTAAAAAAGGAAATCAACAAATATTTCACAATCAAACGGTTATTATGGCAAGCACTAAAAGGTAAGCCTTTGGATTTAGGCTTGTTTGAGGCAAATCTTTTTGATGATTTCATTTGGTCTAGTTTTTTCAGCAAAACACTTAATCCGACACAAAGGCATATTGTCACTACCGCGAATCACCGGGTACTGAGGACATCGCGGCGAACCCTGCATGAAGTTGGGCTGCGTGGTTTCAGCCGATTCCATAATCCTCGCTACCTATCGGTTGATACCCGAAATTACAATTTTTTCATTGCACATACTCCATTTCCCGGTAGAGTTTCACCTGGTACGAACTTGGTCATACGCTATCATGATGCTGTTCCGATATTGATGCCGCATACCATCGGAGACAAGGCTTTTCATCAGGCATCTCATTATTACGCCTTGCGCGACAATGTTGAGTCAGGCGCGTGGTTTGTATGCAATTCGGAAGCCACGAGGGGCGATCTCCTCAAGCTTTTTGATGTGGATTCGCGGACAATGGTTATTCCCAATATTGTTTCCGGTGACTACTTTCCCGAGGCATCAACAAGAACACAAGCATTAAAAGTCATCCAAAACCGAATTCATCGCGAAACCGACAAACCTTTCAGCAAGGACGTAAACTTAGCCTTAGTTTTACAGGAGTCTAACAAGAGTTTCGATTATCTCTTGATGGTTTCAACCTTGGAGCCAAGAAAGAACCATCAGCTCCTGGTTGCTGCTTGGGAAAGATTGAAATACACCTCCATGCCAGATTTAAAACTGGTTGTTGTTGGTGGACAAGGTTGGGAATATCAACCTATACTCCAGCAATTACGGCCGTGGATAGAGCAGGGCGAGCTTTTTCACCTGAGTAATGTTCCTTCAAACGAGTTGCGCGTCCTGTACAAACATGCCGCCGCAACAATTTGTCCTAGTGTGGCAGAGGGATTCGACTATTCTGGTATAGAAGCTATGCGGTGTGGTGGTTTGGTGTTAGCCTCCGATATTCCGGTGCACCGAGAAATTTATGAGGATGCCTCTGTTTATTTCGATCCTTATGATCCCGGACATGCTGCTGAAAAAATAAGCCATCTGCTTGGTGATGTAGGACGGCCAGAGGCTCTAAGCATTAAGCAAGCGGCAGCTACTGTCTCTGGAAAATACACTCCACAGAACATCCTTCCCCAATGGGAAG
>JABFSV010000536.1 GCA_013140405.1 Methyloglobulus sp.
TTGCTTTCATGCCTTTATTTTCGATTTATATTGCTGACTTGCGTAACAAATCGGCATATCTTTTTAGCCATAAGACCGCCTTATTGGAAATGTCTGTCATATCTTCCAACACCGAATAACAGGCTGGGATTAAGAACAAGGTCGCCACCATGCCGAACAACAGGCCGAAAGTTAAAGCCAAAGTCATCGGCACCAGGAACTTGGCTTGTTCGCTGGTTTCAAACAGCATCGGCAGGAAGCCCGCCAAATTGGTCAACGCCACCAATACAATCGGACGAAAGCGCGAGGTGCAAGCTTCGACGATGGTTTCATGCAAACTGACCGCTTCGCCCTTGCGTTTTTTGATGTAATCCAGCAAGACAATGCTGTCGTTGACGACCACCCCGCTGGCGGCGATCATGCCGATGACGGATTGGAAGGACATCGTCAACCCGAAAGCCCAATGGATCAGCACCGCGCCCAGCCAGGCAACGGGAACGGCCAACATAAAAATGAGCGGCTGCAAGTAAGAACGGAAACTAACGGCAATTAGGGCATAAATTGCCACCAAAGCGATCAGCGTGTTATTTTTTAAGCCTTCTTCCAGCAACTCCGCTTCTTCCTTGGCTTCCCCAGCGGATATGTCCGCATCTGGGTACTGCGCCCTTAAGGAAGGGAATAGGTTGTCATCCAGTTTTTTGTAAATATCTTCGCCTTTGACGTGGCTGTTTTGCGCGAGTTTGGCGTGGATACCCGCTTTACCCATACGGCCTTCGCGCTCCAGCGCACCGAAACCCGGCGCATACTCGAAAGTCGCCAAAGTATGCAGCGGGGCTTGGCTACCATTGGCGAGCCGGATTGGCAGCGACTTAAAATCGGGCAAGTTTCCGCGTTCGGCGCGGACAATCTTGACCATAGTTTTGACTTCATCGCGGCCGCGAATAAAGCGTTGCACAACCTCACCTTCATAAGCCGCCCGTACTTGCTCGGCCAAATCTTGGACATTAAGCCCCAGCCGTTCCGCTTCCGCTGTCAGTACAAAGCGCAATTCTGGCTTGCCAGGGCGACGCGAATCCAGGATTTCGGTTATATCGGGATAATCGGCGATGGTGGCTTTAATGCTGTCCATCACCGCGTCGAGTTCACGCGGATCGGGCGAGCGGACTTCAATCTCCAGGTCAACCACGTCTTGTTCGGTCGGCGTATGGAAATCGGGCTGAAAATCGCCCATGTCAGGGATGTGCTTATACCACTTGTCGATCAATTCACGGACGTGAAATTGTCGACGAGCCTGGCTCGAGAATTCCACCCATATTATGGGATCGACTTCTTCCAGCATTACGTCCAGGTTTTCAATCACCGACGGCGAGCCTTCCGGCTGGGTTGCGTTCAGTTCGTACTCAGCTTTTTTCAATGCCCCCAGAAACTCTTCGACTTTGGCCTTGGTTTCTCGATAAGGCGTACCCAGATGCGGCATTAAGTGGACGTGAAAGTTATCGTAACTGATGTCTTCTTCCAAAGATAACTTGACATAATCGACATGAATCAAGACCCAGCCAAGCAAAATCGCGCTTGTGAACACAGCGAGGACGGTGTAACGCCAACTCAGGCAGGCTTGCAATAAGGGTCGGTAGCTTTTATTCAGTAACGCGTCCAAACCCTGGTTTAACATGGTGCGGATTCTTTCGAGTATGCCGGGTTTTGCGGACGGGGTAGTTTCGTGTGCCAAATGGGCGGGCAAAATCAGCAGGGCTTCGACCAGGGAAAACCCAAGCGCCAAAATCATGACCACTGCAACGGGTTTCATAAACATTAACGCCCAACTGGGCGGCACGAACAAGCCCGGCAGGAAAGCAATCAGGCCAATGCTGACCCCCAATACCACGGGAATCCAGACATCTTGGATGCCTTGGATCGCACCGCGTAAACCCGTAATCCCCTGGCTTTGCAACTCATGGATACGCTCGCTGACGATAATGGCATCATCCACCAACACGCCCATTGCTAGCACGAATCCGAATAAGGTCAACATATTCAGGCTGACATCGAATAAGGGCAACAACCAGATCGCACCTAACACCGATAACATCACGCCCACCGCCGCCCAGATCGCAACTGGGGTGCTTAAAAACAGCAACAAAACGATAAAGACCAGCACAAAGCCGCTAATCCCTTCAATTTTCAACGTGTCCAGCAATTCTTCAAAGGAGCGGGCATTGTCGCGCCGCAAGGAGTAGTGTATGCCTTCCGGCAAGGTATTAGAGAGGGTTTCGGCGTACTCTCGCACGGCTTTGGCTGTGGCGACCAAGTCGTTCTCCGCCCTGGCTTCTATGGTTTCGGAAGGCTGGCCGTTGCTGAAATTCTCGTAGATAGCAGCGTCGAAACCATCGGTTATGGTGGCGATTTCACCTAACTTAATCACCGAACCGTCCGGTCTTATGCTGATAGGGATGCCATGCAAGTCATCGGCGTTATACGCCGTTTGTTTAGACCGAAGTTGTAATTCACCCGCACTCGATTTTAACACCCCACCCGGTACATCAACCGAATGCTTACGCACAGCCTCGGCAATTTGCCCCAGTGACAAACCGTATTGCATTAGCCGTTCTGACGGAATTTCAATGCTGATTTCGTAAGTATTTCTGTTTTTTATCTTGCTCGTGCGAACTCCCGGTAACACCCCAATATCGTCGCGCACTTTTTCCGCCAGTCGACGTAAGGTTAGCTTATCGGTATTGCCTGACAAGACGATGGAAATCGCCGGATACACCCAGGCCGTGTCGTCGATGTCAATTTTTTCCAAGGCTTCGGGCAATGTGGTGATCGCTTGCGTCCTGGCCCTGATGCCGCTAGACAGTTCTTGAGTCGAATATCCTTGCTCGACTTCGACATTCAAGGTGCAATTGCCTTCGATGGCGGCACTGGCAAGTTTTTTGATGCCAGCCAGGTCATGGATGGCTTCTTCTATCGGGATGCAAACCCCTTCCTGCACTTCTGTCGGTCCCGCGCCGGGATACTTTGCCGTGATTTCGATGTGCAATGGGGCAAAGCGCGGATAGGCTTCTTTGACAATTGTTTGTAACGTATAGCAGCCACCCAGCACAATCAGGATCATCAAAAAATTAGCGGCGACCGGATTGGACGCAAACCAAGCCAGCAGTGAACGCTGTGCCGGATGATGCGTGTTCATTCTGCAGATCCTTTTGATAGATGCGTGGATTCGGGCAATGTTGAAGGCTTAATTTTTACTCGCATTCCATCCACTGGCAGATCAACCCCGCTTATCATGATGCGGCCACCATCGGATATGCCCGTGGCGATAATGATGCGGTTATGGTCATTTCGCACAACCTCGACCTTTTGCAATTTAAGGCGCTCGTCCTTATCGACGGTGTAAACTTGGTTGCCACCGAACAGCGCAGTTTTCGGCATGCTTAGTAAGCCAAAGCGTTCGATTCCACCAATTACCGCATGGACAAACATCCCCGGCAATAGTGCGGGACGACCAGCTTCTGCCTTAAAGGCATTAGGAATGTCGGCAATGGCGTAAAGCATGGCGTTTTTGTCGTCTAGGTCGCTGGATGTCCTCACGATACGGCCTTGCCAGTGGTGTTCCTTGTTGCCAAAACGCACGGTCAACGTCACTTCAGGCCAAGATTGGTTATTTATTCCAGGTGATGGCAAAGCCAAGTATTCGATCTGGTCAGGGGCGATAGGCAGCCTGACTTCTGCGCTGCCATCAGCATAAAGTTGGGCGATTGCATTGCCAGCACTGAGGTATTGGCCGATGGAAACCCGTTTGTCCCGCACCCAGCCATCAAAAGGGGCCAACAAACGGCAACGTGCCAATTGCAGTTTAGCTGCCGCTAAATCGGCTTGTGCGGCGGCGAGTTTGGCTTGCCGTTCCAATACGTGAGGCTTATGCAATACATAATCGCTTGCCTTGCCGCTGCCCAAGGCTTGCCATTCTTCCAAGGCTTGCTCGGCTTCCTCGCGCTCCCGCAGCAGTTCCTTATGCGCTTCTGCCACGGAAGCTTTCGCCCGGATGACGGTAAATTCATAATCGTGCGAATCAATAGCCAACAGCAATTCACCTTTTTTGAAGTAACCGCCCGCCGCGAAAGCAGGATGGACTTTAACAATTTTACCCGACACTTCAGGGACTAAGGCGATTTCTGTGCGTGGCGTTATCACGCCTTGCGAAAGGATATCCATCCGCAGGGTTTCCGCTTTGGCTGTGGTGATTGCCACCGTTGGCGGTTCGTGTTTGACAGTCTTGGCTTTCACTTTGTCAGCTTCTTCTTTATGCGTGATTAACCACCAAGAGCC
>JABFSV010000463.1 GCA_013140405.1 Methyloglobulus sp.
GCAAATCCATTGTTGATTATGCTGCTGACACCGCTGTTCACGTACATTATTTATCCCCGCTTGCACGGCCTATTTGAACTGACGGCTATAAGAAAGATGTCGATCGGACTTTTTCTAACTGTGCTTGCATTCGCTATCCCCAGCGCAATACAAATGCAGTTAGACTTGGGCAAAATGCCAAACATTGCTTGGCAGCTTGTTGCTTATGTTGTTCTTACTTCGGCGGAAGTCATGATTTCTATTACTTGCCTTGAGTTTTCCTACCGGCAAGCGCCCAAAACCATGAAATCGTTTGTCATGGCCTTTTATTTTTTATCGATAGCGGCAGGCAATCTCTTTACCAGCGCGGTTAATTTTTTCATCCAAAATACCGATGGCAGCAGCAAATTGGAAGGTGCCAGCTATTTTTGGTTCTTTACCCTATTAATGCTGGTTATAGCACTATTATTTGTGCGGACGAGTTCACAATTCCAAGAAAACATTCATTTCCCGCATGACCGAAGCTAATATATCTTCTATACTTGATGGGTTGGTATTCTACTTAAAGGCGAGGCAAGCAATGAAATTTACTCTGTTAATCTTGGGAACGCTTTTTTCCATGCAATTATCAGCGGGCGTTTATAAATGCACGGATGCCAGCGGCAAAAAAATCTATCGATCAGTACCTTGTGTGGAAGGGCAAAAAAAAGTTGAACTGAACGTGAAAACAGGTGGTTCCACCGACTTGAATCAGCAAGAGAGCCAGCAAGCCTTGTCCCAACAAGAACAGGAAGCTAAAGACGCGCAAAAAAAACAAGAAGAAGAGCAAGCGCAGCAAAAATTGGCACAGTTAAAACAAAGCGTTTTGGATGAGAGCGCCAAAAATCAGTTCCTGGTAAAAAATAATCCCCAGAAGTATTCCGCATTTGCCATACCGCCTTATAAATACGACGATTTATCGCCTTTGGTGAAAATTTACCAGAGTAAATTGCCGGAAATTGAGCGGATGCGACGGCAGGCAGCAGAAAAGGCACTAGCGACAGAGCAGTGCGGACGGGTTGAATCTGTAGAATTAAGTGAAAAAAGCGCGAAAGACGGCTTGATTATCCTGGTTGATTGCAGTTCCGCAAAAAAATTCTATGTTTCCGAGCAGGAATTGGCAACTAAATCGCAATGACCGAACCCAAAACCGTATTGATAACCGGCTGTTCCAGCGGTATCGGTTATACGACTGCCGTTGAGTTAAAAAACCGTGGACATAATGTCATTGCCAGTGCCAGAAATGCAGAAGGCATTACCCGTTTGCAGCAAGAAGGCTTTATTGCAGTCCAACTTGACTTGACTTGGCTGACAGCGCAAGCATCCAAAAAGCCGTCAAAGATGCCTTGGTTCTGGCTGACAATCAAATTGACGTGCTATTCAACAACGCCGCCTTCGGGCAACCAGGTGCGGTCGAAGACTTAAGCCGTGAAGTCCTGAAATTCCAATTTGAAACCAACGTGTTTGGCACGCATGAATTGACCAATCTGCTGATTCCCATCATGCGCAAACAAGGGCATGGTCGGATTATCTATAACAGCTCAGTTTTAGGTTTGGTTGCCATGACCTACCGTGGCGCTTACAACGCCAGTAAATTCGCCTTGGAAGGCTTGGCGGACACGCTACGTCTTGAATTACATGGCAGCAACATCTCTGTTTCCCTAATAGAACCAGGCCCTATCCTGAGCAATTTCAGGCAGAACTCTTTTGCCTTATATAAGAAGAATATTGCCGCCGCCGACAGTTTCCATAAAGGCACTTACAAAGCTATGGAAGAACGTCTGCAAAAAGAAGGCGCTGCCGTACCTTTTACCCTTCCTGCCAAGGCCGTCACCGATAAGGTTGTTCACGCGGTTGAATCTGATTGCCCCAAAATCCGTTATTACGTGACTTTTCCCACCTATTTGTTCGCTTTTCTTAAACGCATACTGCCTAACTCTTGGCTGGATAACCTGCTCAGAAGAGTTTGAATGTTGTACCAGAAAGAGACTTTCATCAACTGCCCTTATTGCGGCGAATCTATTGATGTCTTAGTGGATGATTCATCCGGAGAACAAAGTTATTACGAAGACTGCTCGGTCTGTTGTGCGCCTATTTTGTTTGTGCTGACTGAAGACGAGTCAGGAGAAATTCAAGTTGATGTTAGGCGGGACGATGAATAAGTTTGCCGTTGCCTAATTTGGCACTGGCAAAAATTGATATTTTTATTGTATTTAACGATATTCCGCATACAGTCGATCAACCCAAGCCAGCTTTTCTGAGTGTTGCCTTATGACGGCTTCCAACGATTCCGGGAAATGTTTGGGCCACTCCAAACCATATTTTACTGGTTTACATAACGGCGCTAAAAGGGAAGCCACTGCGATGTCGGCGCGGGTAAATTGTTCGCCAACCAGAAATGGCTGGTCTTGAAGGCGGGAATGAATTTTATCAAGCGCAAAACCTAATTGCTTATTAGCAGTTTCCGCTGTTTCAGCATTAATATTCATCCCCTTACGCATAACTAGAAGGAGTTTTGGGGAGATTGCCTTCAAAAGATAAGGGCCATACCAGGGGCCATTATGTGCAAAAAAGGGTATGACAATCTCTGGGTGATCCAATAAAACATGGTAGCAAACAACCCTTACCGCAATGCCAATTTGTTCATCGGCAAATTTTTCCCAGTCTGCGGCTTCTTGTTTTAATGTTTCATCTTCTGGTGTTAGTGGGTTTTGTGGAAACTGCGTATCAAGATACGTGAGGATGTCGCTGGAGTTTTGGATTGCCTTGCCATCGTGGACGAGTATTGGCAAAGAAGAAGATTGGGAGAGCTTTTTTGCGGTTAGTGTATGCAGCCCAGGCAAAAGATTTTTTATTTGGTAATTAAGGCTTTTATGGTCCAGAGACCAGCGGACTTTTTCGCAGTAATGCGAGATGGGGAATTGGTATAAGGTCAGCATGGCTCAAAACGGTTATTTTCGCCCTAGCGGTATATCCCTGCGTGTTTGCCCCGTATAAAGCTGCCTGGGTCGTCCGATTTTTTGGTCTGGATCGGCTATCATTTCATCCCAATGTGCAACCCAACCTATCGTCCGACCCATCGCAAAGATGGCGGTGAACATTTTGCTGGGAATACCCAATGCATGCAGGACGATACCGGAATAAAAATCGACGTTGGGATAGAGTTTTTTGGCGATGAAATATTCGTCTTCCAGGGCAATTTTTTCCAATTCCAGCGCCAACTTGAACATCTTGTCATCGTGCAAGCCCAATTCGGTCAGGACTTCATGGCAGGTTTCACGCATTAATTTGGCGCGGGGATCGTGGTTTTTATAGACGCGATGACCGAACCCCATCAACCGGAACGGGTCATTTTTGTCTTTGGCCTTGTCGATATATTGCCCAATCCGCGACACATTGTCGATTTCAATCAACATATTCAGCACGGCTTCGTTAGCTCCGCCATGGGCAGCACCCCATAAACAGGCAATCCCGGCGGTAATACAAGCAAATGGGTTAGCACCGCTTGAACCTGCCAGGCGCACGGTTGAAGTAGAGGCGTTTTGCTCATGATCGGCGTGAAGTATCAAGATTCTGTCCAGCGCCCTGACGAGCACCGGATTTGGTTCGAACTCTTCACACGGTGTTGCCAGCATCATCCGCATAAAGTTTTCGACGTAATTCAGATTGTTTTTCGGATACATGAAGGGCAAACCCGTACTGTATTTGTGGCACATGGCAACAATGGTAGGCACTTTGGCAATGAGCCTGACCGCGACTATTTTACGGTCTTCTTCGGAATGGATGTCCATGGCATCATGGTAAAACGCGGACAGTGCGCCAACCACGCCTACCATAATCGCCATCGGGTGGGCATCGCGCCGGAAGCCCCTAAAAAAATTATTGACTTGGTCATGCACCATGGTGTGCATGGTGACGCTATGTTCAAATTCCACCAGCTCGCTATCATTAGGCAGTTCGCCTTTTAACAGCAGGTAGCAGACTTCCAGGAAGGTACATTGTTCTGCAAGTTGCTCGATGGGATAACCACGATATAGCAACACACCGGCTTCGCCATCAATGTAAGTAATAGAAGAACTGCAACTGGCAGTTGAGGTAAAGCCAGGATCGTAGGTAAACATGCCTGTCTGTTTGTACAAACTTTGTACATCCAATACATTAGGGCCAGTTGTTCCAGATAATACAGGTAACTCACATAAACTTTGACTATTATCAGTCAACTTTAGGCTGCGGGGATCGGTCATGGATGCTCTCTCAGTCTGGAATGTGATTTAAGATTACCATAATG
>JABFSV010000258.1 GCA_013140405.1 Methyloglobulus sp.
TGGATTGAAATTACCCGCGTTATCGCTGCGTTAGGGATATTGTTCTACCATTCCAGCTTGTACTACACAGATTACGTGTATACCCCCACGCCAGAAGGCCTGTCAGCTAATTGGCAAACCCTCAGCTCAGTGTTAACCGATAAATTCGGTCATGGTTTTAGTGCGGTTGCCGGGTTTATTTCACTATTCGGATTCCAGTTTCTTGATGTATTCATATTGCTGATTGGCCTGACAATGGCCTTATCCTGGCGCGGGGAAGAGAACTACCTGAATTACATTAAAAGAAGATGGCTCAGAGTGTTATGGCCGTTTTGGTTAGCCGTCTTGTTCAATTTTATTTTATCGGCTTTAGACACTTATCTTTTAGACGGCTATATCGCCCCGAGTTGGAATTGGTTCGCGGCGTTCACGTTTCCTTTGGCGTTTGATTACCATGGAAAGTTAATTCAACACATCAGCGGCCCGTGGTGGTTTGTTCCCTTCATGTTGGCAGTCATCGTCGTTTCACCTTTTATGCTTAAAAAAGCAAATGAATGGGGCATAAAAAATTTCCTGCTGTTTTTCGGCTTATTAACGTTGATCTATCGGCTGTTGTCGATTTATGTTTTTGGCGCCCATACAAACTACTCCACAATTACAACTGCCGTTGGCGATGCGCCGTTTTTACTAATACCCGCCAAAATCTTCTTAATTGCTTTGGGAATTGCCTTTGGCAAGTTAATAAAAGAAGGCCAAATACCGAAAAGTAAATTGCAGTTGTTTTTCAACGCGTTATTGCTCTATATCATTGGCTTTTTGGCTCAATTTTATTGGCTAGGCTGGACGATTGCAGAGCTCTTCTATGCCCCCGCTATCGTGATCCTGCTTTATGTCGTGTTCTCGGAAATCAGTCAGCGTTTTTTTACAACCTTAATGACCCAATTGGGCGCATTGAGTTATTCATTTTTCCTCATCCATGATTTCTTTGCTAATCGATCATTCAAACATTTAGGGACTGAATCGTTATCTGCTTTTTGGCAAACGATTATCTTATCAATGATTTTTTCTATCGTAGTGGCGCTACTGATCGAAAAACTTATCCCCTATTTTTCTAAAGCATTTTCTGATGGATGGTCTTATATTGACCAAAAACTAATGTTGTAGCATCCCAACCCTGGCTGGCCTTCAATTTCTCAAAGCAATCAACGGTCTACCCTAAAATCCGAAAACCCTTTTGATCCAAATTTTTCGTATGCTTAATGAAGCTTGAGGCAGCATCTATCTGACTTTTTAGACAATAGCTCTAAAGACACATAGGATTTGGCTCTTCAAGATGGCGTTAGGAACAGGAACGAGCGGTCATACTACTATTATGTGTGGGCTAGCATTGACTTCGGCTTGCTACCTTTCGTCCAAAAATCGTCCCTATTTATACGCCATACCGTGCAGTAAAACCTCCAAATTAGTGCATTCGAAGCATACAACGCACAAAATCAATGCGTCATGCCAAGTAGAACCGACTCCATTTCTGCTCCGCTAAAACTCTAAATATTCTCTTATATATTGATATATATAGGGATTATATTTATTTTTAATACATGGCACGCTATATGCTTTAATCAACATGAGCGTTCTTTATTTGTTTAAAGAAATTAACTACAGAGCTTGACTAAGCGTTACTCGCTTTTTGCAATCTCATCCTAATCAACATATTGAGGTTAACATGATTCAAACTCGTCAAGCTGTACTCAAAAAACCTGTTTCGGCGTTTTTCTATATCGCCGCTTTAATTGCACTAATGATTGCTGCCAATACCTGCTATATACAGGCAGAAAATATCCTGGATGGCGCTATTGCGGAATCCGGGGCAAATTTATCTCAAGTTTATGTTTTGCCCGTTGTACCCCTCCTCGTGTAGATCGGATGTCGATTTGGTGCAAGGATGCATCTTTTTTTATAAGGAGTAATAAACTGCCATCGCCTACTGAGAGATGGACTGAAACTCTCGAATGATCCAAAGTTTTTTGTTGTGTTTAAGTTGTACCCTCCTCGTGTACCGAACCGGATGTCAATTTGATGCAAGGACGCATCTTTTTTAAATAAAGTTGTCTCAGCAAATTATCTAAAACTACGAATACAAATAGTGACGGTCACCTCACGTAATCAACTATAATCAAACGTGACAGGGTTGATTTATTCCGTTCTAAAAATGGTAGCTGGAAAAAACTCTGCCCGACCGCTTAAACGAACCTAAAACACTCCTAAATGAGAGACGCACTAAGCCCTACAAATTATCAGGTGTATGCTGAATATTTTACTGGTTGAAAATGAGCTTAATAATTCCTTATTAGAAAACGCACTTAAAAACAATGGGGTTAATACTCTAAAAATCCAGTATAGCCCCCAGTTTTTAATGCTGGCAAAGGAATCCAGGCCTGATGTCATTATTTTTAATCTCGACACCCCTTCTGAACAACTAATCTCCGATCTACATACGCTAGACCAGCAATTACCATTACCCGTTATCATGTTCTCCAACGATGGCAGCAACGAAACGATCAATAAAGTCATTAAAGCTGAAGTCAGCGCTTTTATCGTTGACGGATTATCCAATGATCGCGTTAACAGTATCATTCAGGTTGCCATTGCCAGGTTCAAACAGCGACAGGTGCTGAAAGATGCCCTGGAAGAAGCGCGTTCCCATCTCGAAGACAGAAAGCAGATAGATCGTGCCAAAGCGATTTTAATTAAAACCCAGAATTTTACTGAAGACCAAGCGTATCACACGCTTAGAAAACTGGCGATGGACAGAAATATTACCCTGGGTGAGATGTCCAGGAATGTTATTGCCATGGCTGAATTGCTTAAATAAAAACAACTCAACTCTTTATGAAGACGTTTATCAAAGTAATTGAAATATGGGTGCCTGATAAAGAACGCACTCAATTGGAGTTCGGCTCCGGCTTGTATGGCCCGTTGACCCAATTCAAAAGCGCCAGTGAGCAGCAGCATTTTGCTTTTGATGAAGGTTTGCCAGGTAAGGCTTGGGCTGCCGGTCATCCGATTGTACTCACACGCTTTGAGCAGTCCTACTTTAAACGCACAACAGCCGCGCAAAAAGCGGGTTTGACCTGCGGCATAGCGCTCCCTATTTTTTCCGGTGATTTTCTGTTGGCCGTCGTGGTGTTTTTATGCGGCGATGATGAAGACCATGCCGGTGCCATTGAAGTCTGGTGCAATGACCCTGTGAACGGGGATACACTGCATGTCATGGATGGCTATTATGGGACACTGAAACATTTTGAAAACATCTCAAGACAAGTCAACATGCCAAAAGGCGAGGGCTTACCCGGTCTCGCTTGGGCAACGGGTATGCCAGTATTGATGGAAGATATTAGTAAACTCACCGAATTTTCCCGCGCAGCCTGTGCACAACAGGTCGGCATTACTACCGGCCTGGGTATTCCTCTCGTCAACAGTAATGAAGAAACTTATGTGATGACCTTTCTGTCCGCAAAAGCCACACCGATTGCCAAGCGTATCCAGATATGGATTCCCGAAGGCAAGCAACTGGTATGTCGTCAAGGACACAGTAAAAACAGCAATAATCTGGCAGAAATGTTTGAAACCATTACTGTTAATAAAGGCGTGGGGGCATTAGGCCGGGTCTGGCTGACAGGTATGCCTATCATTTCCGGCAACCAAGAAGAATCTGAATACAACCCTGAACTAGATAACTTGAGCAGTATGCTGGCGATTCCGGTGATCGAGCAAGGGCGGTTAAAAGCAATAGTTACTTTTTTATTTTAGCGCAGTTTCCTAAGTCTTCGGTTTTGAACGTGCAAACAAACTTCATGTGGACATAGGTTTCAAGTTGGCTTGAGGCTACCGTCCAGGCAACCAAGTTATTTATTCAACTTTGTCTAAATGCCGAATCACATCAATACTTAGCGTTTAGTGGTGCTTTTTTGGTGCAAAAGCTAACTCTATTGCACATTAGTTGAGCGGGATATTAGTGATTTTTAACCGCTTAATTGATGTAATTATATAAAAACTTCTCCCTAAATATTTCCAACTTACTGGAATATAATACAAAAATAAAATAACAGCATAACCACTTAAAACTTGGCATAGCTTCTGCTTTAACTACTTATAGAGACCCCAACGATGGCGTCTCTCAATTAAGCTCACAGCTGAGCAATACGACAAAGGCGTCGACTAAACGGATGTGTTATTACAACTGACACTCTTGTTTGTAGACGTTTTTTTTTGTTCAAAATTTCTAATACAGGACTCACTACTTTATGAATCAATCAAGAAAACCCA
>JABFSV010000194.1 GCA_013140405.1 Methyloglobulus sp.
AATGACTTCAACATAACTTTAGTTTTGTCGATTTTTTTGCAGGATAAGTACGCTACTTACAAATTTAAGTAATCAATGTCTGCTACGAAACGGTTGAAAATAATTTTCCACAGGCTGCTTAGGGTCGAAATTTCACATTCGATAAAGAGAAAAAATTTATTTTTTGAACGACTCTTTTGGTGCAACATAAAAATCTAGTAAGCCCAATTTTCTAGCCTCAATCCCAGAATGCGTCCACACTCCCTGAAGGAGTACATGGAAGCGTAACGCTAGTGGAGCGGTGTACGACGACCCCCGGATAGCCGTAGGGCCGGGCGTTTTGACGGAGTTGTAGCGCAAGCGGAAGCGTAGTCAACATGCAAGGCCATCCGACACGGCGTCAAGTCATTTGGTCAGCCGTGATGTGCAGCGTACCGGAGGGGAGTTGTGCATCGTGACGAACCGAGGACGAACGCGGGCAGCCGAAGGCATTAATCGCCACGTGATTTTTCGCCGCTAAAATCGGATGGATCCCATTTTAGCTTTCGCGAAAAATAGTGGCGCGCTTAGAAATTATGAGGAACGATAGTTGTATCAATTGAGAGTGCGTGGCAACTGATCCAAAGGACATACCATAACATCTGATTAACTAGCCCCCGCTTAGGGCCTGGAAAATATAAACAGTCCCATCATCCGGGACACGATCAGAGAGATTTTTTTTATCAATCACTATGGTGTCATTGATACACAGATTAACATGCCGACGTAGCGCTCCCTGTTCGTCAAGCACGTAATCAGTAAAGCCTGGGGCAATCTCGTTGACGGCGCACAAAATTTCGGCGACCGAGCCGGCCGGCACGGTAATCGCTCGGTTCTCTAATTGTGGAAAGAACCGGTAAAGATGCTGCGTCATTTCAACACTAGGCATGGCGTTCAGCCAAATCGAACTGAATAAATAGGCGGCAAATTGTTACCCAGGCATTGCCATGACTCGCCCCGGTCTTCTGACAGGTAAACATTGCCAGTCGTACTGCCAAAACATAAACAATCCCCTGCCACATCGAGACCATGCCTCAAGACGATGTCGTAGGCGTTATCCTGCGGCAGACCTCTTCGAAAAGATTGCCATGACTGTCCGCCATCGGTCGTCCGCGCAACGCATAAACCGCCATCAATCGCCATGCGTTCCGAATCCGCGCGTGCCGGTACAACCCAGGCGGTACGCCCATCATTTGCATCTGCTGCGATGGGAAAACCAAAATGAACGCCGACATTAGGCATGCTCACTTTTTTCCAGTGCTGTGCACCATCAACACTGTAGAAAACACCACAATGATTTTGCTGCCAAAGATGGTTGGGCTGCCCAAGACAGCTTGTTATAAAATGTGGGTCGTGGCCCCATTCTGCTTCTGGATTGGGCATGTAATCATTTAACATGCCGTGATTACGTCCAGACCAGGTTAGTCCGCCATCAGTAGTCTCTATTACGCCAGCGGATGATACAGCGACAAGAAGATGATTTGAATCGAGCGGGTCAACAATGATGGAATGGATGCCGGGTTCAAATACGCCATAATCGATACTAGCAGGCGTTCCGAACCATCGGTTTTCGGTTGTCGCATCACCGGCGAACAAATCACCACCGCGACTATTATGGTTCCACAGTGACCGATTGAGTTCCCAACTATCTCCGCCATCATCGCTGACAAATAAACCACCGGGGATTGTGCCAGCATATAGCCGGCCAGACTGGTTGGCATTGCCAAACGCAATATTCCAGATCTTATACACAGTTGCATCGGCATACTCAGGCTGAGCAACCGGTGACTCCGGATCGAAATCCGGGGTAGGCAGGTATTTGACGATATAGCGTGCGCCTTTAGGGTACTTTACCGACATCACATCCTCCCAGGTCGCACCGCCATCACGCGAACGCGACAACTTTGGCCCCCAGTGGCCATGATCCAGAGAAGCCCACAGAGTTCCGTCACGCGGATCACGCGCCGCGTAACAAACTGGAATGCCCGAATGCGTGATTGGTCGAGGACACCAATTAGAATTTATACGATCGAATATTACTGTGCCTTTACGAGTACCCAGTAGAATTATGTTTGACATTAATTAGCCCTCATACTGATACGTCGATTCGTGAATTTAACCGTAACGCATCACCATTTATTTCCCCCAACGAGGTATTTATACACTAAATTTTGAAGGTTAAACAATAGAACAAACATATATTTTAGATAGTCAGATCAGAATAACCCCAGTACTTTTATTTCTGTCATTTTCTCGATAATGGTTATTGTTTAACCGATTTTTCTCTTATGAATGATATTTAAAGTTTGAACTCGACAGCCAGATGAGAAATGTTGGTAAAATTGGAGTCGATAGCGTTAAGCCAGAATAAACGGAAACAACGTTATATCAGCGAAAACAAAGCATATTGCATGACAGAACTTGTCACTAAGTGTCCGGTTACAAGACAGTAGAAGTATATGCCTGATTGTCGGATAAGGGTGGTCGGATTAGTCTATTTTGTTTCGCGCTTAAAATGAACCTAATGAGGGTCTGTTATTGAGAATATTTCAATGGCAAGCAAGTCAAACATACTCCCTCAACCAAAATGGAGTATGTGCCATGAACGCAGAACTGACGCTAGACCCCCAATTCAACCCACAAGACAAAACAAAAACCCGCCAAAGATTCCTGGAACAAAGGCAAGCTGATGGGGCAGAAACTGCCCTTAAAACTGAAAGAAGTCTGGGAAATCCGCATCCGGCTACAACTTGGCAAGCGCTTACGCGAACTCGCCTTGTTCAACCTGGCCATCGACAGCAAACTACGGGGCTGCGACTTGGTAAAACTAAAAGTTAGGGATGTTGCCCACGGCGATCAAATAACTAAACGGGCGATGGTCATGCAACAAAAGACCCATCAACCCGTCCAGTTTGAAATCACAGAACCGACCCGTGCGTCAGTTATGGACTGGATTAAGCAAGCCAAACTGAAAAGCGAGGATTACCTGTTCCCAAGCCGGATACACGGCTCGCCCCACATCACCACCCGGCAATATGCCAGGATAGTTGAAAAGTGGGTTGCGAGTATCGGGTTAAACCCAGCCGATTACGGCACACATTCGTTTCGCAGGACTAAAGCCTCATTAATCTACCGACGGACGAAGAGCCTTAGCGCGGTACAATTGCTGTTAGGGCATACCAAGCTGGAAAGCACGGTGCGTTATCTTGGGATTGAAGTCGATGATGCCCTGGAAATGGCGGAACAGAAAGAGGTTTAATTAAGTTCCAACATCAAAAAAGGAAAAAGCATAAAGCCCTTGAGAGGAAGGAGATGATTTGGTATGATTTAATCATACCAATTTTCTAACTTTCAGGGGTTTTATCATGGCCAGTGCTGAAAAACGAACTTTTAGTCTACCATCAGAACACACAGCCTTTATCGACGAGAAAGTATCTTCCGGCGCTTACGCTTCGGGAAGCGAAGTCATTCGTGCCGGATTAAGGGCGCTCCAAGAACGTGATGCGGCTATTGAACGGTGGTTGCGGGAGGAAGTGGTTCCAGCCTACGATGCCATTAAGACCGATCCCAGCCGAGGAATTGAAGCCCAAAAAGTCTTCGACGACTTGCGTGCCCACCATGCTGCCAGGTTAGCGGATAATTCGTGAAACGTCGGCAGGTGGTGTTTACACCGGAAGCCCGGAATGACTTGTTTGAAATTTACGATTGGATTGCGGCTAAAGCCGGTTTCCAAACCGCCATCTCTTACATAGAACGGATTGAAACTTATTGTTTAGGGTTTGAGCTGGCTTCAGAACGTGGGCATCGGCGTGACGATATCAGCCCTGGCCTACGGATTGTAGGATTCGAGCGGCGAGTCACCATTACATTTGCGGTAGATGATGATCGAGTAACGATTTTACGTTTGTTCTTATGGTGGGCAAAATTGGGAAGACAAGTTTGCATGAATGCAATATAATAATTTATCATTTATAATCAATAAGATATTAGTGATCACACTTGCTTCTCCAAAGCAGCCTGTGGCTCATATCAACCAATTTGGGAAGATCGGCCAAGTGCAGGCCAGCGCCCTAAAACTTACGAGTATCGAAATCTTACCTAAGCAGACGGTCAAGGGGATGTTTACGTTCCTGTATTGATTTTTGGCAAACCCAACTCAAGAATAGCTTCAATCTTAATTGAATTCGCTCATTCCAGAGATACTTTACATGAAAATGATAATCAAAGATTTAATAAAGCAAACTTGAGCCTATCTTGATAGCCCT
>JABFSV010000001.1 GCA_013140405.1 Methyloglobulus sp.
ATAATCAGCAGGGGTTTTATATTACAGGCCAACAGGTATGGTGGTTCTATGTGAAATCGAGTGGGTAAATAACATTAGGGCTTGTGGATTTTTCCGTTCGTCCTGAGCTTGTCGAAGGATGATCGGAAAAATCCACAAGCCCTCCAATTGAAGATTAAGTTCGATACAACGCAACATCCTTATGGCTATTAAACCATCAGTCTTGTAAATAAAAATGTTTTAAAATCAATATATTGATTTTAAAACATTAAATGGATGTTGATAGAGCATGAGTAACCATAAAGTTGCCCACGGCTCAAAGTAAGCCCGTCCATCCTTTGGCAAGCTCAGGACGAACGGACGTACTTTGTTGCCACCCTATGTTAGCAATCTTAAGCATTCTACCCACTATAAATCACATAGAGCTGTTATTGTTTTCTAACTATGATTCGAACTTTTAATGTTTGATCCGTTCGTACCCAGGCATAAATGCTGAGCTTGTCGAAGCACATAAGCCTTTCGACAGGCTTTTATGCCCTTTGGGTACAAGGCGAACGTAAGTTAAAGCTTCGCAAGGTCGAATCTATAAATATACGCAGATTGCATGGAATAGGGTGGAGTGGAACACTGTCTTCGTGCAGACCCTAACTTTGTACTACTCCAACCAATCGTTCAATCACTACGGAAAACGAGCGCCTCTTTCGTGAGCCAAGCGAAAGTTTAGAGGAACGTAAGACATCCGTAAGCCAACGAATGATAATTCTGGCGTGCCGCCAGCATCCAATTTTTGGTGGTCGAAAAAATAAACAAGGGCTTTAAATGTGCCGATAGGAACAAAACTTTCGACGGCCACCATGATTATTGCAAACAGCGGTGGTAGTGACATAAGAAATATTAACATCCTGCTATCTCCTGTTGTTAAGTATTCATTTTGATAAACCCCATTTGTTGAAGGCAATTCCAACGGTATTTTCTAGGCGTACTTGCTAAATCGCTTACCAGAAAAAATAGGTACAAAATTGACAACAATTTATGTGGTTCAGGTGTTTAAAAAAACTAACCGACCGTTTTTAAAGGTGGTTTGTTAGAGATTATCCTAATATACCTTTTCTGATCAGTTAAACGGTATGATTAGATTTATATATCTATGAAAGTGATTTATGACTTGGTTGTTAACTTTCTGTTACACGCTGTGCTAAACGTGTCAGGCTTATGAGTGCTACGCAGACAAACTCACTTTTGCTAAAGGGACTTTCTTTGCATCATGTAGGAATTCCCGTAACTGTAGTTGTTCGATAAAATAGCGCGAGTAGCTTGGCAAGTAACTTTGTTTCAAATAGGCAAATTTGGTGGTCGATGGCGGAATGAGATGCGCCAAATCCAGTGCGACAAGATCTGAATCCATATTCGGCTCATAAGATGTTCCCGCTATGATTCCAACGCCAAATCCTAGGCGGACATAAGTCTTGATCACATCAGAATCGGCTGCTGCTAGGGTAATATCCAAGTGGATGCCCTTATTGTCGAAAGCCTTTTCTATATTACCGCGCCCCGTAAAACCCCGGCTGTACGTCAATATGGGATAAGTTCCCAATCGTTCAAGGGTAATGTCTTCGTCTATTAACGGATGGCCTTTAGGGACAACAACAATATGTTGCCATTGGTAACAAGGTTTAATCACCAGTTTTTCGTCTTCATCCATTTTTTCGGTGCAGATGGCGATATCGGCCTTATGCTGGTGCAACAAATTAATCAAATTACCGGGCGATGATTGCTCGATATAGATTTTGATGCCAGGGTATTTTTCCCTGAACTTGCTGATCGGTTTAGGCAAAAAATATTTTGCTTGCGTATGCGTGGTTGCGATATGCAGCGTTCCGTTGCGGTTATCGAGAAAATCATCGGCCAAAGCGCGAATATTGCGCTTGGCCTGGTTGACGGATGTCACTTCTTTCAGTATGCGTTCGCCTAAAGGTGTAGGGCCTAATAATCTTTTCCCATGCCGCTCAAATAGCGGTGTGCCTATTTCATCCTCAAGCATCAGCAATTGCCGACTCACAGCGGATTGCACGATGTTCATCTTTTCCGCTACTTTGGTTAGGTTGTAGCCCGTTTCCTGTAGCAGATGCAAAATTTCGAGTTGGTTTAAGTTCATTTTAGCCGTCAGACATAAAAATCAGTTGCTGCTTCTGGAACTTGAGGTTTTGCTAGGTTGAACCAATGGGCATGCTTAATAAATAGCGACACCTTATCTCCCTTATCCAAGCCCAATTGTTTGAACTGGTCGCTGGGCATTTCGGCATAAATTGTCTTAGCCGAACCGTTTAAGCCCTCATTGCTTAATTCCAGGCGGATCGTCGCACCTAAATGTTGCCAATCTTTAAGGATTATCGGGGATGCTGAACCATCACTCAGTTTTTCAACGCCAATATGGTGAGGCCGTACATGAGCGGTAATGCCCTCCGCATCATCAAGAACAATTCCGGCACTCTTGAGCCAGGCGCTATCGCCTTTTTGCAAATCAAATACATTGGTCTGGCCGATAAAGTGGGAAACAAAGTCATTACTGGGAGAATCATAGATTTCACTAGGTGTGCCTTTTTGCTCAATCTTGCCTTTATTAAGCACGACGATCTGACTAGCCACCTCCATGGCTTCTTCCTGGTCATGGGTCACAAAGATCGTGGTGACATCCAACTCATGATGCAGATGCCGCAACCAAAGGCGCAAGTCTTTGCGGACGCTGGCATCAAGCGCACCGAACGGTTCGTCCAACAATAATACCGACGGCTCTACAGCCAACGCCCGCGCCAAGGCAATACGTTGGCGCTGACCGCCTGAGAGTTGGTCAGGAAAGCGGTCATGTAACCAATCCAATTGCACCAAGCTCAACAAATCATGTACCCGTTTTCGGATAACAGCTTCACTTGGGCGATCTTTGCTTGGCTTGACCCTTAGGCCAAAAGCAATGTTGTCAAACACGGTCATGTGCCGGAACAGCGCATAATGTTGGAATACAAACCCGATGTGGCGGTTCTTGACCGATTTGTCGGTGACTTTATCCCCGCGCAAGAACACATCACCTTGGTCGGCTTGTTCAAGCCCGGCAATGATACGCAACAACGTGGTTTTGCCACAACCGGAAGGCCCTAATAAAGCGACCAAATCGCCATCTGGAATTTCAAGATTGATGTTGTTCAGCGCGGAAAATGCACCAAACCGCTTGCTAATGTTACTTAAGGTTATGCTCATATCTATTTTCTCTATAAATGTTGACTGTAAAGGCTATTCAGCGGCTTTCCTGGGCAGATATTTATATGCATTCACCACATCCATGTGGCTTAGGCCTTTAAATCCTGTTTTTGCTTCCATTCCAGGAAGGTCTTAACAACCAGTGTGACCACTGCCAATCCTGCCAATAAGGATGCGCTGGCGAAAGCGCCCACGAAATCGTATTCGTTGTAGCTCACTTCAATATGGAGTGGCAGCGTGTTGGTAAGCCCCCTGATATGTCCAGATACGACGGAAACTGCGCCAAATTCGCCCATTGCTCGGGCATTACACAGCAACACACCGTACAACAACCCCCACTTGATATTGGGTAAGGTGATCTTGAAAAAAGTTTGCCAGCCACTTGCACCTAACGATAAGGCCGCTTCTTCCTCTTCATGGCCGATTTCCTGCATCAGTGGAATCAACTCACGGGCAACGAAAGGGAAAGTCACAAACAAAGTCGCCAAGACAATCCCTGGTACAGCGAAAATAATCTTGATGTCATGGTCTGAAAACCAAGATCCAAACCAACCTTGTGCGCCAAAGATCAATACATAAATAAGCCCCGCAATCACAGGCGACACTGAAAATGGCAGGTCAATCAGCGTAATCAACAGGCTTTTGCCACGAAACTCAAACCGGGCAATTGCCCAAGCGGCGGAAACACCAAATACAGTGGTCAACGGTACGGTAATGGCGGCAGTTAACAGCGTCAGCTTGATGGCAGCCACGGTGTCAGGATGCGTCAGACTAGAAGCGTAGGCCGTCCAACCCTTGGCAAAAGCCTCAATTAGCACTGTTGCTAACGGCAAAATCAAAAAAACGCCAATGATCGCTAAAGTGAGCACAACCAGGGCATAGCGCACCCAGTCAGCATCGCCTATGGTCAGCGATTTTGTACGTGATGGCATAACAGGGGAAATTGTATTCATTTGCGTGATCCTCAGAGCTGTCCACTACGGCGGCGTACCCACCATTGCAGCCCGTTAACTGATAGCAGCAACAGGAATGATAGTAGCAGCATGGTCAAGCCAATGGCGGTGGCACCGGCATAATCGTATTGCTCCAGTTTGGTGATAATCAACAGCGGCACGATTTCCGAAACATAAGGCATATTGCCAGCAATAAAAATCACTGAACCGTACTCGCCGACCCCACGAGCAAAAGCCAGAGCAAAGCCTGTGATTGCAGCAGGGAGGATATTGGGCAAGATGACTTTGATAAAGGTTTGTAGCCGAGTTGCACCCAGGCTGGCAGCGGCTTCTTCCATTGCCTTATCAAATTCCTGTAACACCGGTTCGATGGTACGCACAACAAAAGGCAAGCCGATAAAGATTAAGGCAAAGACAATCCCTAACGGCTTGTAGGCGATTTGAATGCCAAATGCTTCCATCACCAATTTGCCGATCCAGCCTTTAGGTTCGTAAATTGCCGCCAACACAATACCTGCCACAGCGGTCGGCAAGGCGAAGGGGAGGTCGATTAGCGCATCAAAAACCTTTTTGCCAGGAAAGGGATAACGCACCAGCGTCCAGGCAATGATAAAACCGAATATTCCGGAAAACGCCGCAGCAATCAATGCTGATCCAAAGCTGACGCGAAATGAAGCCAATACACGGGGGTTGGTCAGAATTGCCCAGTACTCGTCGAGACTTAGCTGAAAAGTCTTCAGCAGCATCGCGCTGAGTGGTATTAAGACTATCAACGCCAGATAGAATAGCGTAAAGCCGATAGCCGGGCGAAATCCCGGCATAATGTTACTTTGTGACATGTCAGTAACCTTTGGTTTAAATGGAAGGCAATAAAAACAGTGGTGTTATATTTCTCATCTGATCTTAGTCGTTTTTTTGGCTAAGGCGCGTAAATCTGGTCGAACGTGCCGCCATCATCGAAATGCTCTTTTTGCGCTTTTGCCCAGCCGCCGAATTTGTCAGCGACAGTAAACAGTTCCAGTTTCGGAAAGCGTTTTAAATCGGCTGGATCAGCTTGCTCAGGTTGCGATGGACGGTAATAGTGCTTCGCCGCGATTTTTTGTCCGACTGGCGAATACAGGTATTGCAAATAAGCCTCTGCCAAATCCTGCGTACCGTTCTTTTTGACGACCTTATCAACCACAGCCACTGGCGTTTCTGCCAAGATGCTGGATGGCGGCACGACAATCTCAAACTGGTCTTTGCCGTTTTCATTATCGTTAATTGCCAGGAACGCTTCATTTTCCCAGGCGATCAACACATCGCCTTGTCCACGCTGGATGAAAGTCGTTGTTGATCCTCGAGCACCAGAGTCGAGTACAGGCACATTTTTGTACAATTTCTTCACGAAATCCTTGGCGACATCTTTACTGCCTAGCGCTTTTTCTGCATAAGCCCAGGCAGCCAAATAGTTATAACGCGCACCACCTGAGGTCTTGGGGTTAGGAGTAATGACGGAAACACCTTCTTTCACCAAATCACCCCAATCTTTAATGCCTTTAGGGTTGCCTTTGCGAACTAGAAAAACAATCGTAGAGGTATAAGGCAAGCTGTTGTTCGGTAGACGACTTTGCCAATCCTTGGGTAGCAAGCGGGCTTTTTCAGCGATTTGGTCGATGTCGTAAGACAGCGCCAAGGTCACGACATCGGCTTCCAAACCATCGATCACCGCCCGTGTCTGCTTGCCACCGCCGCCGTGGGATTGTTGGACATCTACGTCTTCCCCAGTTTTGTCTTTCCAGTATTTGATAAATTCTTTGTTGAAGTCCTGGTAGAGTTCGCGGGTAGGGTCATAAGACACGTTCAAGATAGTTCTTTCTGCCAAGGCTGTACCGCTTAGTAGTAAGGCGGCAATAAAGAAAAACAACGGCTTGTTGGTATTTGAGAGTTTCATGGTTACTCCATGTTAATAGTTGGTTAAAAGCTCGTAGTGAGCTAAAAAATACTTTATTGATGCATTTTTCAGATTTAGAGTTATGGTAAAGCACTCTTTTAATAATATAAAATGATATGTTTAGATTTACTTAGCTTAAAATAAGATATAAAAATCAAACAACCCTTGAGAGCAATAAAATTTTGGAAACTCTGAACAAGTCCTTCGACGACTAAAGGAAGTGCCAGTGGTGCAAGCTCAGGACGAACGGTAAGTTGTTGATTCCGTTCGTACCCAAAGGGCATAAATGGTGGGCTTGTCAAACTATGAATGGAATCAACTTGTTCAGAGTTTCCTTTTGTTTTACTCGATTTGCCCAATCAACTCAGTTACTGACGAAAACAAGACGGATTCGACAAGACCTGCATACGTTATTTTTTGTAGCTTGGCTTACCGTCACCAAATGCATTCAGCGACACTTCAAAGAAGAAGAAATTGCTAGCTCGGTCGGTAAAAGGGCCATCAACTGGATCATTGAAAGACCGAGTAAAACTGCCCGGCTCAAAGCGAGCATAGCTTAAGCTCCAGTCCACATAAGGGTTGAGTTTGTGGCGCATTCTGATGTCGAATTCATGACCCAGAAAACTACCACTTTTACCGGATTTATCCTTCAAATTAGCCCGGTTCCAGCCATCGGTTTCGCTTTGTAGCAAAAAGGCGTTGTAACCGGCATCAACACGTACATCTTTGTAGGGGGTAAACTCAATCCGCGCCTTGGGGGTAATGATGTTATCCCAGGAAAAATAATCGTTGCGCGACCACGGTTGGTTGAAACCATAAAATGAATCGAAACGCTGATTAGCACTGTCACTGGAATTTTTATCGCCGGTGCCGTAGCCATAATACAGACTGGCTCTAGGTTTCCAGGAGAGATCAAAGGTGTAGCCGAGTTCCAGGGAGTACGCCAAAGCATCATGTTGTTGCATAACTTGGAGTCCGGTTTTTTTGTCGATCACGCCACTACGACCAAATTGCTTATTGATGTCGGCATCGAAATCAAAGCCACTTTCTCCGATCAAGCCATAAACGCGAAGACCAGGAGCATAAATGTCCAAATCGGGTTTACGGTTAGCCGACACCGGATTGGTGGGGTCGCCATTTTGCTTGCGACCAATGAAATAAGGCTGGATTGTGATGTAATCCGACCATTGCTTCAGGCTTAGGACACCACCATAAATCCAGGTATCTTCATCGGGACGGTCAAAATCGTACTTGAGGCGTTCGATTGGCTGAAAAGCAAAAGTATCCAAATCCCAATCATTTTGCTTTTTACCAAAACGGACGCGAAAACCTTCGAAATTATTGGTAGTGTTACGGAACTGATTATTACCGATCAAACGCCGATCCAGCAATTCCAAGTGCTGACGGCCTGCACGGATGCTTAATGGGCGGTTATGCCCCAGTAAATCCTTGAAGTACAATTCGGCATAGCCTTGGATCAGCTCAAACTCATTGACATCTGAGACATTCCTTTCATATAGCCCGTTGTAGCTTCTCGAATCTTGGAATTCGACAGCAAAGCGCAATGGGTCCAGGATGTCATGGACACCAAGATAAGCCCGTGTCCTCAATAGCCATAGATTGTCAGGGTCAGGCCGAAAATCAGTGCTACTATTGTTGCCCGTAGGTGTAGGCCGATAATCATTTTCCCGGTATTCGTAACGTGTGCGGTGTTCCAGCCCCACATCCAACCATTCCACATCCCGGAATTGCTCGAACTGGGTTTTGCTCAAATTCCGTACATAAGAGGGTGGATCGGTTTCCGGTTCGACACGGTAACCCAAGGTCTTACGGTAATAGTCTTCGGCATTTGCCAAGCCCGGCCATGACAACAGCAGACTTATGGTGCTTGCTGTAGACAATAATTTAGTTAAATAATGACTCATTTTATATCCTTGTTTAATGCTCTTATAGTGGGCTGTTTTTAACAAAAGCCAATCGATCTAAGTCAAGGTAACATCCGGTGATCCGGTCAGTTATCAGGTACAGATTTAGTTGTTATTCACCGTTGATACGGTAGAAAGTTAGAATGAACTCTTTTCGAGAGTAGATCTCCTATCAAAGCGCAGTTTTTCCCTGCGTTCGATTTGTACGACCTTACTTTCGTGGATAATGATTTCAACCGAGCCGAACCGAATGCCTTGCAAAGCAATCGCAATCTGGTTTGCGATGTCAGCCACTTGCTGTTCTTTGTCGAAAATTCCCGTTTCAAGACCCATAAAACACCTTTGTTTTTAGTTAAGTCGGAGAGTGCTAATTCACTTTTGAGACAATCTTAGGGTAAGCATTAACATTATTAAAGCGATATTATTCGATATTTAAATCTGAAAATGAGATATGAATAATTTTTCTAAGCAGTACAAAGCATTTTCTTGCGTGTCAAATAAGCAACGCCTCGAAACTATGTAAGAAGAAGCTTAAAACTAGAGGGAAGGGGAGTGGCGGATTTGTTACATCACGGATATGCCAATGTGGCTCATAGGTGAGTAAGATTTTATCCTATAAGGACACGTGTTAAGCGCTGTAAGATTAGTTAGTAGGGTACAAACAACGTACCCTACTAGGTCTTAATTTGGCTGTTTTAGATTTTTAAAGTACTAAACATTTATAATTAAGGTGCTTTTGGACAGACTGCGGTTGCATATAAGACATTAACAATCTTGATGAGGGCACGATTTCCAACAGTGTTCGCGGCACCCACAAAGAACAGCAACTTTGCTTTAAGGTCGGCGACAGCCAAAGGATTATCCCTGATCTTGATGTCCAATTCGGTTAAACGCGGCATCGCATTCAAGGCGGCAAAGTCCGCAGCAATAAGAGGCTGTAAATTACCATTCCCAATTATAAAGACAATCTTGTCGGAATGGTAAACCTGCGCCTGTCCCGTGGTCGTGATTGATGGGCAGGTGGTAATTGCCCCCCTACCAACAGCTTCAACAGTGGGAACTGCGGACAGTGCCATAGAAGAGGCACTTATTCCGGCAACCAGCGATACGGCAACTGTTAAAGATTTCAGTGTTTTTGTATTCATGATAGTATGCTCCTGCCGTTAATTTGACTAACGGTCGTTTTAGATTAAAAAATAAAAGTTTGTTGCTACCGCACTCATCCTGAGTTCGTTAGCAAGGCAGTCAAATTGGCTGAATTTGCTGCCCGATTAGGCTGCCTTCCAACCCTGGCAGGCTGGAAGGCAGCTTTCCTTCCTGGATTTCTTGGCACTAGGCCGGGTGGTTATAGCTTCATTTCTCGGCCAAACTGCCATAACGGGTTCTCAACGCTATCATCAAAAGATGAACAACTGGACATTGACCAGGGCATCATCGCCGATTTCGTGTAAAACACCGTCCTCATCGACATCCACCGAACCGTCGCGGAAATCGACTTGGTTTTTGCTTGGAACACCATTGACGCCGTTTACGGTGTTCTCGTCATTCAGATCAACGTTATTGAGGTCGTCTAGGGTAGTGATGCTGCCGCCTTCGTTGACATCGATTTCACCATTGGTGATGTCCACCCGAACCGGGGCGGCTTCGTCGAACCAGAATATGACATTATTCAAGTCATCGGCACCATCAATGAGGCCATCCTGGTTAACATCGACGTAGCCTTGGATGAGGTTGACCGAATCGATTGTTACAGCCTCCGCAGCAGGGGCCGCAATAAAAGTCACTAAACCGAAAAGTAATGGCATCGCGGCGAAGAGAGGTGTTTGTGTTGAATTGATACAAGCAGAGTTTTTCATTTTCGTTCTCCAAATAGTAGTAAATTAAGGTTTGTTAAAATCTCATGTCAGGCATAACAGAATCATGCCGACATTGATTTTTTTGTGCTTTTTCACCCTTGGCGCAATGAATTGACGGTCAGCAGGGTAAAACTGGCGAGATTGTCCGTAAACCCGTCAGCGTCGTAAGCCAAACTTTTTTACGATAGTACAGTGGCTTGAGTTATTTCATCCTGGTTGAGCAACTCAAGCCCCTGGCTTTATCTAATTACCGTTATCTGGGGTATCCAGAAGAAGGTGTCAAAAGCATCCGGCTTGGTAATTACTTTATTCGTTTATTCGTGAGACAACTTGCAGGAAAAATGCAAAAAAATGATTGATTAAGAAATTGCGGAAAGTTTTGTGACTGAATATGGTATTTTTACGCTGATCCCCTATAAATAATGAGATTTCATATCGACATTAAGCGCAATCGCTTGATATGCCACTAAACTTAAACCAATAGTAAAGCTGACTATTCCTAGCTTTAATTTTTTACTGGAATCCTTCCTTATGAGTATAAAAATTGCCTTAGTTGAAGATGATGAAATAATTCGAAACAATTATTCAGAAATTCTTGCCGATGAAGGGTTTGAAGTTGTTGTTTTTAGTAACCGACAAGAAGCTATGAATTATTTTCAAACGGCATTGCCGGACATCGCTATTCTCGATGTTGGCCTTCAGGAAGAACGGGATGGCGGCTTTAAGCTCTGTTCAGATTTACGCCGGTTAGCGCCAAAACTGCCGATCATTTTTTTAACGTCGCGGGATGATGAAATCGACAGGATTTCAGGGCTGCGCTTAGGGGCTGATGACTATATTACTAAGGATGCGAGCATCAACTTCATCATGGTTAGGATTGAAGCATTATTCCATCGCATTGAAGTGATTACCCAAAGCCAAACTCCTGAATTAAAAATAGAACAAAATCATTCAGAATTTGGTCTACTTAGATTAGATAAGAAATTATTAAAAGCGGCTTGGAAAAATACGCCTTTAGACCTCAGCTTAACCCAATTCTGGATTCTCTGTGAGCTGGTGACTAATCCTGGCGAAGTAAAAACCTGCGACAAATTGATGCATGCCGCCCATATTTGTGTAGAACCCAATACCATAACAGCCCATATTAAAATGATCCGTTCCCGGTTCCGTGATATTGATAGTGATTTTGATTGCATCAAAACCGAGCGCTCTGCTGGGTACCGTTGGTTAGATAAGAATTCAGATATCGATTGATATTCAATGCTTCTGCTTCGAATACGGTTGAATTAAATTAAGCAATAGCTGGGATTCTTACTGTAAATATTGCACCTTCTTTGTTTATTAAATCGCTCGCCTGAACCGAGCCGCCATGCCCTTCGGCAATCAATTTGACTAAATAAAGACCTAAACCTAGGTTATCGCTTTTCCAATGTCCGGCATCCCTTAAAGATACAAAAAGATCGAATATCTTATCTTTGTCATCAGGCAGTTTGATGCCTTCATTAATCACCGATAACTCCACTATGCCACTGTTATTCAACAAATTGACAGTAATCGGAGTATGCAAATGGCTGTGCTCGATGGCATTGTTGACCAAGTTATCCAGCAATTGCCGCAGGCGGTCTTCATTCCCCAGGACATTCAAATGTAGGTCAATATCCCCAATAAATTGGGATTGCGGATACGATAACTTATATTCATCGATTTGCGATTGAACGATATCAGCTAAATTGACAGGTTTTAACGGCTCCTTATAAATCATCGCTTCCAAGCTGCTTGCATTGCTGACACTAGCCAATAAGATATTCATATAATTCAGGCTTTTTTTAGCGCGTTCCAGATAGGTATTGATCGATGGCTGTTGCGACCTTCGTTCGATGAGTTCCAGTGAGCTTTTTACGCCTATCGAGGCATTTTTCAGTTCATGTTTTAAAAACTTGGCCATATTTTCCAGCCATTGAATGCGGCGATTGTTCGCCTCTGTCAGTTCATCGGTGCGCTCGTCTACCAGTCCTTCCAGGTGTTTGCTGTATTTGGCAAGTTGCTGGTCACGTATTTCAATTTGCTCCAGCATCGCATTAAAGCTGTCGATTAAGTTGCCGAGTTCGTCGCTGGAATAATTTGGAATTCTCACCGAATAATCATCATCTTTAGCAAGCGTACTGGTCACATTCTGTAAATCTAAAATGGGGGTTGAAATCAGCTTGTGCAAACGGGCGGACACGGCAAAACTAAGGGCGAAACAGGCCAATAGCGTGATAACAACCCAGCTAAGGTAGCGTAACATTTTCATAATGAAATGAGTCATATCGGATCGGATCTGTACCGTTCCGATGGGTTTATTTTCAAAATAAATAGCGTTTGAAACTTCAATCGTACCGACAAAATTTCCGGAAGACACAAAGTGCAAAATTCTTGTCAACCATGAGGTGTCTTGTTGTTGCAGGGATGAATTTCCTGGATTGGCTTTATATTCGGCAAACAACGCACCTTCCTCCTGATAAATTGCTGCATACACGATGTCTTTTTTAATGGCTAAAGCATTCAAATTTTCGATTGCCGTCCTCGGGTCGTTAAATGCCAGTGAGCCAGTGCTTCGCGAGCCTATCACCTTGGCCAAAGTCGCCAACTCCGCTTCGATATCGTGGCGCATGGTTATAGCCTCATTAATCGAGATAACGATAGCCATGACAAAAATCCCAATGCTGGCAGACAGCATCATCATGGCAATCAGTTTGGTTTTAATGGGCAGGTTGCGTAATGCCAACATTATTCATGCCCCTGTTTTGTAGTTTTGACCAGGGTCGCGAGTTCTATTATCTTGGAGCTTATTGCGAGTCCGACTTGATTGATCGCATCTGGATTGATTTCAAATTGGATGTGATCGCCCGATTTAATCAGGGTAATCATGCCGCCATGTCTGGAAAAACCAGGAATATCGCTAATGGTCAAGACGGAAAAGTGCTGGAGGGAATTCAACAGGGCTGGCAGCCTTTGTAATTCAGAGCTGCTTATAAAGGCAACATGGCAATTATTTAACGATTCATCCGACAATACGCCGCTGTTATACATCTCAACGTGAATGCTTTTATCTTTGATAGGCTTGTCTTGGATAGCGTCCAACGCAGACTGGCCGAACGGATTTCTGCCGATAATACAAAATTCTAAAGACGCATTGCCATCATTGAGTTTTGCTTCCGGCCATTCGGTAAAGAGGGCAAATTTGTAACTGTATAAGGCTTTGAGAGTGTCTTCACCAAAAACTTTTTCTTGGGCGAATGCCGGTAAGGGAAGGATAACAATTAGGATTAGGACTGATAGAAACCGTAAGGTTTTAGTCATGGTTGACACAAAAAATGCCATAGCCAGTAAACACAGCTTAATATTTCAGGCTACCCTGAAGCCAAAACATCCGTTCGGCTTGTAACGGGTTTGGAGTAAATCCATCATAAAATTCAGGATGCTGCGAATCGTTAAGGTTATTGGCGATAAATGCCAACTCCAGGTTTTTGTTGAGCTTCCAGGCCAATCGCGCGTCCAGGGTGACGTAACTGGGGATGGCTTGTGCCACAAGAACGCCAGAAGCAGAATCAGCATAGCGTAACCAAAAATCCACTTCAACCGCAGGCGCGATATCGAAAGAGCTTCTAAATGCCCACAAAAAACGAGGATCTTGGCTGGTGGTTTCTGGAGAAACATTGGGGATTTTTCGTATAGATTTGATCTCCATATTTATAAAACTTGTACTTAATTGAAAGCGTGCCCAGTCAACTGGATGCCATGCCACTACTGCCTCCAAACCCAAGGTTGTACTTTTTTTTATACTTTGCTCAGGAAACAAATCACTAAATTCGTTGTTAGCAACTAGGTTATTGTTGTATTGGTTATAGTATGCCGCCACATCAAATGAAAAACTGTCCGAGTTCCAATAACGATAACCCAATTCATAGCTAACCACCTCGTCGGATTTAAGCTTTTGGTATTGATTAAACTCGAATACCTGCTTAAGGTTAGGGTCATTTTCAAAAAATACGTTTGCTGATAAATCCGTTACTGCCGGTAATCTTACCGCCCTGGAAACGCCCGCCCATACACGATGTTGATTAGCGGCTTTCCAAAGGATACGGAGGGAAGGTTCATATTCAAAGCCGTTATTGTTGTGGTGTTCAAATTTGCTGCCTAAAGTGATTTCCACATCATCGCTCCAGCGCCATTTATCTTGAAAGAAGACACTGAACCGGTTGTTCTGAAATGTTTTAGGGAAATATTCTTTTGCTATGCCTGAGTTAAACGGTTTTAGCTGCACTAAACTTAGGCGGTAATTGAATCCCCAAGTCAATTCATGCGCTTCATTCACGGCAAGCACATGCTGAAAATCAAAATCGACTGTTTCACTATTTAATGATCGGTTTAGCGACTGATTTTCTTGAAAGGCATCGTAAAAAAATTGTGCGGTCATGCGCGATGCCAAGGACTGGTTATAGTTCCAGCGTGCCATGATATTGCCGCCTTTTTTTACAGTCCTATTTAAACTGAAATCATTACTGGGTATATCTTGGTTTTTAGCGTCATTCTGATTATAAACGCCGTAGTAGATATCCCCTTGTGCCATCAAGGCATGCTTGCCATCGGAATTAGCCCAATCCATACGAAAGCCCCCGCGTCCCGATGTCCATTCTTCATTAGTATCGTTACCTATCCGATTGGCAAAGCTTTCATCGCGCAGGAACTTACCGTAAACCCGCGCATAGCCCTGATCGTCAAATTGCCAGCCTTTTCGAAGCCCCGCGCCGTATTTATCGCCACCAAAGAGCGTCGCACTCCCTTCCATGGTGTCGGCGGAATGCTTGGTGATGATGTTAATCACGCCATTGGCGGCGTTTGCGCCCCACACGCTGGCACCGGGGCCGCGTATGACTTCAATCCGCTCAATATCGTCCAGCACCCGGTCTTGTATATCCCAATAGACACCTTTATTAATCGGCGAGTACAAAGACCGGCCATCCATCAGCACCAGTAATTTATCAGCGACCAAGCCATTAAAACCTCTGGCGGAAATCGCCCACTTAGTGGAACTGATCCTGGCAACGTGCAAACCCGGCACCATACGTAAGGCTTCGGGTATGTTAGTCGCCCCAGAACGGCGAATATCGTCCTGCGTAATCACATAAGCCGCCGCTGCGGTATCCGTAAGTTGTTGTTCAGTCCGAGTCGCGGATATGACTTTGCTGCCCATCAGTTCTTCGATGCTTAATTTGTCCAATCCTTCGGGTTCATTTGCTAGGACGTTTACCGGATAGGCATAGCAAAAAACCGTCCAAAGTAAAATACGACTAATCCATCTTATAATTTTTTTTGTTATCAAGACGACCTCAAAAGGGCTTGATTTCAGCATTTGATATTTTATTGATAGTTATAAAAATTTAGCAAATTAATTATCCAAAGATTTAAGCAGAGAACTACCCCCAAGCGCACAACAAATTTCAACAAAAAGGATGGGGTGTTGATCTTGAATTGCCTTTATTCTTTAATGTCCTATTCCTACTGAATTTGATGGAGGCAAATTTTTGAACCTGCCGCTTTAGCTTAGAAATTTAATAAACCTAAGAACGGTAATTGTTTAAAATTGATATTGTGATGCTGGTTCTATAACCAAACCATCTGCCTTGTAGTTCTTGTACTGCTACAAAAACCAAGCGACAAACAAATACCCGATCTTTTTGAAATAGCGCCTACGCTTCAACGAATTAAGGGCCTTGTTAAACCCCTATTTATTGGTTTATTTGAAGAACTAACTTAGGAGGGCCAATAGCAGTGACTAAACTACTATTTAGGCACTGCGCCTCGATTATATAATCTTCTGGGTTTGCAGCTGATTTCCTGACGACCAGCACATAATTACCGGAACCATCGGCAGTGTTAGTTGCCCAAGGGGATGATGTGCTGGTACTCTCGGTATCAAAAACAGTAAGAGTCGGAACGCTGTCTTTACCAAACGTTACATAAACTGTCGCCGCTGAATTAAGTACGGTATTAAGATCAAATACCCTGGCGCGAACTTGAACAGTCCCCGAAGGACACGTAAAAGTATAGGCATCAACTGCCACTAAAGAAGCACCCAGCGTACCAGACGCTTGAATTGCTTTTGCCGTGAAGGATGCAGCTCCCCCTGCAACCAAGGCAAAAGCCAGTATTATTGTTTTCACTGTTTTAAGTTTCATAATGTAATTCTCCCATCGGCATAGAAATTAACAGCTATTTACGGTAAAAAAGCGCTAGTGAGCGTATCCTATTCCCCGCATGAGGGAATTTTAGCGTGCTATATTTGCTGTCTCGAAATGTTTTTTAAGCCCGCCATTACTTTAGCTTAGTAAAAATCTTCGTGAACAATTACAGCTCAACTGAGATTTACTCGCTGACTTTTTTATCCTAAACGAATAATTAAGTCCAATAAATTTGACGCTTTTCAGCCGAATCAAAAACGAGAAATAGCTGAATGGCAAAAATCCGACTCCAGCTACACTGTATTCGTTTTTCGGTGAAAGAATTTGTAAGAAATAGGTATAAAAAATGAAGAAATATGAATTTTGATCTTGCCCAGATTTCACGGACACCCAGCTAAGCGACTTTTAGCTTAAAAACAGGGTTAGATGGCCCTGTTTTTAATCAAGCCGATTATGATCGGTAATACACTAAATCAAAGGTTCGTCAAGTAGACAATCCCAGACGTTATCGTCTTTGCTTCTGTTGGGTATTCGCTGCTTTTTCGACAGGGATGGCTATTTGCTTTATACGGTCAAAAAAATAACCGATAAAGCCGACCATTACGACTGCGAACAGGATTCGACTTACTACTAGGACATCGGCGAGTGATACGTCGGCGTTGTTATCAAACAAGTTGTTGAATAAAGTGTTCATTTTGTCTACCCTCAAGCTGTGTTAACGGTATCGGTCTTTTCACCCCTATGCGTTAAAGAATGTGC
>JABFSV010000264.1 GCA_013140405.1 Methyloglobulus sp.
GGCTAAATCCTTGGCCGGTCGCGCAGACGTTTTTCGAAGACAAGATATTGAGTATTTGGCAAGCTGAGGCAATAACATCCGATCTCAAGGCTGATCCAGGGACAGTAAGCTGCACTAACAAAACACTGGATGTGGCAACTGGAAATGGCTTGTTGCGATTGCTCGAAGTCCAATTACCCGGCGGAAAGCGGTTACCCATTCAAGCCTTTTTGAGTTCGCATCACGTAAATGGAGTAAAACTCGGTTGATTAAATTTTGAATACTCGATGGATTGCTGCCCGTATCATCACACGGGTACTGCAAGATGGGCAATCTTTGACATCGGCGTTGGATAGCGCCCTTAAGACGGTCGAATCTGCCCAAGACAAAGCCTTTATTCAAGCTATCTGTTATGGCGTGTGCAGGCATTATCACCGCCTGGATTTTATCTTGAACGCACTGATTGATAAGCCGCTAAAAGTATTGGAAGTAAAAGCCCTGATACTTATTGGCTTGTATCAACTCAAGTATATGCGCGTAAAACCCCACGCGGCTGTTTCGGAAACTGTGCAAGCTGCGCGTAGCTTGCCTTGGGCAAGGGCATTGATTAATGCGGTGTTGAGGAATTACCTGAGAAAGCGGGACGAACTTGAACAAAAGGCCGACCAAGTAAAATCGGTGGCATTAAGCCATCCCGACTGGTTTATTCAACAGCTAGAGCAGGATTGGTCGGAACGAGCCGAAAAGATATTCCTGGAAAATAACCTGCTTCCGCCCATGGCCTTGCGGGTCAATTTGGCAAAAACTACCAGAGACCACTATCTCCATTTGCTGATAGAACAGAGTTTGCCTGCACAAGTTGTCAGCTTTTGTGCCACTGGACTTATTCTGGATAGGCCAGTGCCAATTGAGGCTTTGCCCAGTTTTGCCGAAGGTTGGGTTTCAGTGCAGGATACTGCGGCGCAACTGGCAGCAGAATTGTTGGCTGTGCAGCCGGGGCAAAGGGTTTTGGATGTTTGCGCCGCGCCGGGCGGCAAGACCGCACATATCCTTGAACTACAACCCGATGTCGGTGAATTGGTCGCAGCTGATATTGATGAAAACAGGATGCTGCGGGTGAGAGAAAATCTTGCCCGTCTTGAATTGCAAGCAACGCTTATCGTTGCCGATGCTGCTAAACCTGACGATTGGTGGGATGGCAAAACGTTTGACCGGATTTTGCTGGATGCGCCGTGTTCGGCAACAGGGGTTATTCGTCGTCACCCGGACATCAAGCTATTAAGGAGGGTTGAGGATATTGCTGCGTTAGTTGCCATGCAAAAAACCATCCTAAACGCGATCTGGTCGCTGTTGTCGCCTGGCGGAATGCTGCTCTACGCAACTTGCTCGGTGTTAAAACAAGAAAATGTAGGGCAGATCCAAGATTTTTTATCGACACATCATGACGCTAAAGAGCTACCGATTACTGCCGATGGATGGGGTATTCCTCAAGAATACGGGCGGCAAATTTTGACAGGTGAATCGGCAATGGACGGCTTTTATTATGCGCGACTCGTTAAACAATAAAGCAGCTATTTTGCTGCATTTACTGTTGCTACTGATACCCGTTGCGGGTTATCCGAACAGCGATACTGGTGTCAGGATAATAAATGCCGAAACTGCATTGTTAGGCGAAGATTACGTGCTGACGGCCAATATTGATTATCAGTTAAGCGAAAAAGCAATCGAAGCGTTAAACAATGGCGTATCCCTGTTCTGGACGTATCAATTCAAAGTCGAGGAGCAACGCGATTACCTGTGGAATAATACCTTGGTAGAAAAAAATTTCCGCTATCGTATCCAGTACCATGCCTTATTGAAGATGTACCGGATCATCAATGAAAGCAACGGCGAGGTGGATAATTTTTCCACGCTGCAAGCAGCGCTGGACTTGATGTCGACATTACGGGATTATCGGCTCATAGAAAAATCCAATATTTCTGGCAAAGAATCGTATGTCGCCGGAATGAAAATCACCTTTGAACGGGATGCGTTGCCGCTACCATTAAGGCCTATCGCTTATACGAATCCGCAATGGTATATGTCCAGTGACTGGTATTTATGGCCGTTAAAAAAATAAAGCTACCTATCGGAGTTTCCGTAGCCATATTGTTTGGCCTGATTCTGGTATCGCTACAGTTGATGAGTTCTGCCACGCAGGAATCGTCAGAATTGAACGCGATGTCCAAATGGCTTTTTCTCATCAACGTCTTGGGTTCTGTGTTCTTGCTGGGCTTGGTTGGCGCGAATATATTTTCCTTAGTTCGGCAATTAAAAAAGCGCGAAGCGGGTTCAAAGCTCACGACTCGAATGATGTCGTTGTTTGTGTTGCTTGCGTTGGCCCCAGCCGCCATTGTGTTTTATTTTTCCATGCAATTCCTGCACCAAGGGATAGATAGCTGGTTCAACGTCGAAATTGACAAGGCAATGGAAGATGCGTTGGAGCTGAGCCAGGCCGCGCTAGACCAAAGAATGCGTTGGCATTTAAGGCAAACTCAGCAGCTCGCCGAAAACCTGGATTATTCATCCGAGACAATGGCAACCTTGGAAATGGAAAACCTGCTCATCCTTTCAGGTGCATCGGAGGTCACGCTTTTTTCCAAGCAAGGGCGCATTATTGCCTCTAGCAGCATCAATCCAGGTGACATTTTGCCAAGCCTACCCGATGAGCATATCCGCTTGCAGCTTCGCAGCAACAATGATTATGTGGCCTTAGCGCCAGTTAGGGAAGACGAATTGATGATCCGGGCGATTGTCGTCATCAAGGGTCAGGAGCCGCTGTATTTGCAGGCGCTTTACCCCGTTCCGGTAAGGATTGCCGACCTGGCGGATTCGGTGGAATTTGCTTTTCTCCGCTATCAGGAGATGAATTACTTGAGGAATTCCCTGAAACGGAGTTTTTCTTTGACCTTATCCCTTGTGCTGCTGATGAGCTTACTGGCAGCAATCTGGGTGGCGTTTATTAGCATCCGCACTATTGTCGCGCCGGTAAAGAACCTTGTCAAAGGCACTCAGGCTGTCGCATCTGGGCTATATGACCAGCAATTGCCCGTTATAGCGCAAGATGACTTGGGCTTTCTCGTGGAATCTTTCAACGTAATGACACGTCGTATCGGAGAAGCACGGGATGAAAGTAGGCGGGCGGGCTTTGAGGTAGAAAATCAAAGGGCTTACCTGGAAACGATACTTGCCAATTTGACGGCGGGAGTTATCAGTTTTGATGCGGATTATAAAATTCGTACGGCAAACCAGGCGGCTTACCGGATTTTTCACATTCATGTCAGCCACTTTGTCGGCCAAACTTTACTGGAATTGGTGGAAATATACAAAGATCTGGCAGAACCCTTAAAATCCATCCAGCGCTTACTGGAGCAAGCCGATGATATTTGGCAACAAAGGATCGCATTTTTAGGCCCCAATGGCAGGCAGGAGTTGCTATGCCGAGGTACGCCACTGTTTTCTCAGGAAGGCCAACGGGTAGGGGCAGTTGTCGTATTTGATGATGTGACGGACTTGATTCAGGCACAAAAGAGCGCAGCTTGGGGTGAGGTGGCAAGACGGCTGGCGCATGAAATTAAAAATCCATTGACCCCTATTCAGCTATCGGCTGAACGCTTACAAGTAAAACTGGCGGCGAAACTTGAGACAAGCGATGCCGAAATCTTGCAGAAATCCACCCGGACAATCGTGCAACAAGTAGAAGCGCTGAAAGAAATGGTGGACGATTTCTCCCAGTACGCCAAACCCGCCAAAAAACAGGCGACAGATTTAGATTTGGCTGTATTGATGCAAGAAGTGTTAGCATTGTATCCATTAAAGCCTGGCGTAAAATTCAAAACTGACTATGAAACGGGTGCGCTATTAGTAAAAGGTGATCCGGTCAGCATCAGGCAGGTCGTGCATAATTTGGTAATCAATGCCCTGGAAGCGATAGGCGATGAGGGACAAATCGAAGTTTATCTATCCAGGGTACAGAAAAATTATTCTGATTTTATCGAGTGCGCTTTTTATGATGATGGCCCAGGCATTAATGAGGACAAAATTGAACAAATTTTCGAGCCTTATGTCACTACAAAGGCCAAGGGCACTGGTTTGGGCTTGGCAATTGTCAAAAAAATAATTGAAGAACACGGCGGATCTATCTGGGTTGATACCCGCCGCAAAATTGGGGCGGGTTTTATTATCCAACTGCCTGCCGTTTAACTAAAGAAGCATAACGATTATGAAAGAGCAAACCCCCAGCCTATTGGTTGTAGATGATGAGCCGGAAATTCGCCGATTGGTGGGTGAAATTCTTGAAGATGAAGGCTATAAGGTCACGACGGCGGAAAATGCCACGGAAGCGCGGTCACTAAAAGATTCCGTAAATCCGCACCTGATCCTGCTGGACATCTGGATGCCCGATACAGATGGCATAACGTTATTGAAAGAATGGGTTGCTGAAGATTCATTGTTATGTCCGGTGGTCATGATGTCGGGGCATGGTTCGGTTGAATCCGCTGTGGAAGCCACTAAACTGGGTGCTTACGATTTCCTGGAAAAACCTTTGTCGATGGCGAAACTGTTGCTGACCGTGGCAAGGGCATTGGAAGCCAGCAACTTGCAAAGGGAAAATGCCGGACTTAAGCAGCAATTGGTGACCGATATAGAACCGGTCGGAAAAAGTGCCGCTGTAGCCCGGTCTAAAGACCAGATCAAACGTCTGGCTCAACATGATGCACGGGTATTGTTCGTAGGCGAAGCGGGTGCTGGCAAAGAACTGTATGCGCGTTTTCTACATAATAACAGCGTCCGTCGGGATGGCCCTTTTGTTGATGTCGCGGTGGGCAGTATCTCGCCGGAAAATGCTGCCGTAGAGTTTTTTGGCAAGGAACATGATGGCAGGGTTTTTCCGGGCCTATTGGAGCGGGCAAACCGTGGCACATTGTTCCTAAGCGAAATCGCCGGTATGGATCAGGAAACCCAGCTTAGGTTGCTCAGCGCCTTGGCATCCAGCTCGTTTTTGCGGGTTGGGGGAAGCGAGGCAGTACGTGTGGATGTGCGTGTGTTGGCATCAACTCGGATAAACTTGGCAGATGAAGTGAAATCAGGTCGTTTTCGTCATGACCTCTACTATTTGCTGAATGAAGTCACATTGGATATTCAGCCACTTAGGGAGCATAGTGAAGATATTCCAGGGTTGTTGAACTTTTATGTAGACTATTTCGTCAGTCACGACAAGCTAGCATTTAGAAAATTTTCCATGGCAGCACAGAACTTTTTACGCAATTACAGTTGGCGTGGAAATGTCAGGGAATTAAAGAACTTGGTTCAACGTTTGATGATCTTGGGTGTGGGCGAGGAAATTGAACTGGATGAAGTAAAATCGGCCTTGGGGACTGTTATTAGCGACTCAGCTCCATCAGCTTCAGTGCCGGATTTTTATAACTTGCCGTTAAAAGATGCCAGGGATCAGTTTGAGAAGGCTTACCTGGAGTACCACTTTGAGCGTTCAGGTGGCAGCGTGGCAAAACTGTCCGCCGCAGTCGGTATAGAACGTACTCACCTATACCGCAAATTGCATTCTTTAAATATCAAATTGTAGTGTGATGATAATTGAATATTTGCAATCATTCAGGATAGGGTCAGTTTTAGGCTAGGTTGGAATCGTTCAGAAACCCAGTTAACCCGCCTGAAATTCTGGGTTTAGTATTCAATCATTGCGAAGATTTAGACTGATCGTACTTGGCAAATTATGTTCAACGATGAGTGTTTTCCAGGATTGCCAAGGTAGGTGCAGATTGGTTCATGGTGTAAAAATGCAGCCCTGGCGCACCACCATCCAATAACCGTTGACAAAGACTGCTGACCAGGTCCAAGCCGAAAGCCTGAATGGACGCACGGTCATCACCAAAACCTTCCAGACGTTTACGCATCCAGCGGGGTATATCCGCGCCACACATCTCTGAGAATCGAAATAGCTGTGTATATTGCGTAATTGGCATTATTCCAGGGATGATCGGAATGTCTATCGCGTTTTTTTCGCAGTTATCGACAAAATAAAAATACGCTTCGGCATTGTAGAAATATTGGGTAATCGCTGCGTTTGCGCCAGCTTCAACCTTGCGCTTGAAGTTTTTGAAGTCTTCTACTGCGCTGGACGCTTGTGGGTGCACTTCAGGATAAGCCGCAACATGGATTTGAAAATCATCCCCCGTCTCCTGGCGTATGAATTCAACGAGTTCATTTGCATACCGAAATTCCCCCGCTGACATCATGCCGGAAGGCAAATCGCCACGTAAGGCAACAATTCTGGATATGCCGTGATCCTGATAGCTCTTTAAAATGGCACGGATATTATCTTTGGTTGAGGCTACACAAGATAAGTGCGGTGCCGCAGCTATCCCTTTATTCTGAATATCGACAACAGTATCAAAGGTTTTGTCGCGGGTAGAACCGCCAGCTCCAAAAGTGACAGAGAAAAAATCAGGATTGAGGGCGGCTAATTTACTGTGAACAACTTGTAAACTGGCTGCACCCTCTTCAGTCTTTGGAGGGTAAAACTCGAAACTGAAGAGTTGCGGGTGTTTTTTTTGTGATTGCATTTCAGAATTTGTAGGTTGGGGTTACACTAAAGGGCGTAAAAACCTAGCGTAACCCAACGATAATTAATAACGATAATGATCGGCTTTATAGGGCCCTTCAACCGGAACATTAATGTATCCGGCCTGCTGCTCAGTCAAGACAGTCAAATTCACGCCCAATTGTGCAAGATGCGATCTTGCCACTTTTTCGTCCAGTATTTTCGGCAAAATATAGACTTTATTTTCGTAACTAGAGGCATTTTGCCACAGTTCGATTTGTGCCAGCACTTGATTGCAAAATGAATTGGACATAACGAAACTTGGATGTCCTGTTGCACAGCCCAGATTAACTAAGCGGCCTTCTGCAAGCACGATAAGACGTTTGCCGTCAGGGAAAATGACATGGTCAACCTGGGGTTTGATATTTTCCCAAGTGTATTGGCGCAAAGATGAAATCTCAATTTCAGAATCAAAATGCCCAATATTACAAACGATTGCCTGGTTTCTCATTGCAAGCAAATGCTTATGGGTAATCACATTGAAATTGCCGGTTGCGCTAACAAAAATATTGGCAATCGGTGCGGCTTCTTCCATGGTAACCACACGGAAACCTTCCATCGCGGCTTGCAATGCACAAATCGGGTCGATTTCAGTAATCCATACGGTAGCGCCGAGACCACGCAGAGATTGGGCGCAGCCTTTGCCAACATCGCCATAGCCACAAACCACGGCGATTTTTCCGGCGATCATGACATCAGTGGCACGTTTGATGCCGTCAACTAGGGACTCACGGCAACCGTACAGGTTATCGAATTTGGATTTGGTCACTGAGTCATTGACGTTAAAAGCAGGGACTTTTAATGTATTTTTGGCAACCCGTTCATACAAGCGTAATACGCCAGTAGTAGTTTCTTCTGACAAGCCTTTGACATCCGCCATCAGTTCTGGAAACTTGTCGTGCATCATGTTGGTGAGGTCGCCACCATCATCGAGGATCATGTTGGGCCGCCAACCGTTTGGTCCGATGATCGTTTGCTCGATACACCAGTCAGCTTCGGCTTCGGTTTCACCTTTCCAGGCAAAAACGGGTATGCCTACGGCGGCAATGGCTGCGGCAGCATGGTCTTGGGTCGAAAAAATGTTGCAGGACGACCAGCGCACTTCAGCGCCTAAGTCAGTCAAGGTCTCGATTAGCACTGCGGTCTGTATGGTCATGTGCAAGCAACCCGCAACACGCGCACCGTTAAGCGGTTTTTTATCGCCGAACTCTTTACGCAAAGCCATTAAGCCCGGCATTTCAGTTTCGGCAATATTGATCTCTTTACGTCCCCAATCTGCAAGGGCAATATCCGCAATTTTGTAATCTTGTTGGCTCATTTGAGTTCCCTGGATAGGTGAGTTAAAGGCCGGCCGCATCTTTTAATGCCTCGATCTTGTCAGTTTTTTCCCAACTAAAGGTGTCTTCCGTCCGACCAAAATGACCATAGGCCGCCGTGGTTTGGTAAATCGGCTTCAACAAGCCCAACATTGCAATCAAGCCTTTTGGCCTGAGATCAAAATGCTCCCTGACGATTTCCACTAACCTGTCTTCGGCTACAATCCCGGTGCCAAATGTTTCAACACTAATGGATGTCGGCTCCGCAACACCGATGGCGTAAGACACTTGAATTTCACAGCGTTCCGCTAAACCTGCGGCAACGATATTTTTTGCGACATATCTCGCCATATAGGCCGCCGAACGGTCTACTTTTGAAGGATCTTTGCCAGAAAAAGCGCCGCCGCCGTGTCTCGCCATGCCGCCATAAGTATCGACGATAATTTTACGCCCTGTTAATCCACAATCACCAACAGGCCCGCCGATAACGAATTGACCGGTAGGATTGATGAAATATTTGGTGTCTTTGTGTAGCCATTCTTTGGGCAAGATAGGCAGTATGATTTCATCCATCACTGCTTCATGGATAGCTTTGGTGCTGATCTCAGGTGAGTGCTGGGTGGACAATACAACTGCATCAATGGCTACAGGTTTGTTGTTTTCATAACGGAAAGTGATCTGGCTCTTGGCATCAGGACGTAACCAAGATAAGGTTTTATTTTTACGGACTTCGGCTTGGCGTTTAACCAGCAAGTGCGAATAAGTTATCGGGGCGGGCATCAAGACTTCAGTTTCATTGCTTGCATAACCAAACATCAAGCCTTGGTCACCTGCGCCTTGTTCATGATTTTCGCCCTCATCAACGCCCATCGCAATATCAGCTGATTGTTTGCCAATCGCGTTCAGCACGGCGCAGCTTTTGCCGTCGAAACCAATGTCACCATTATCGTAGCCTATATCGCAGACCACCTTTCTTACCAGCTCCTCCATATCTACCCAGGCATCGGTGGTAATTTCCCCTGCCAATATCACCATTCCGGTTTTGACCAAGGTTTCACAGGCTACGCGGGAACGAGGATCTTGCGCCAGCAATGCATCAAGCACTGCGTCAGAAATCTGGTCAGCAACCTTGTCAGGATGTCCTTCTGAAACCGACTCAGACGTAAATATGAAGTTATTGCTCACAATACCACCTTGAAAATAAGAGTAAATCTAAATAGCCAAAAGGCTGCATAAGCAGCCTTTTGATGTAATTAAATGGTGGGCCCTGTAGGACTTGAACCTACGACCTGCCGATTATGAGTCGGATGCTCTAACCAACTGAGCTAAGGGCCCTTGCTTGTTGTATCAAAAAAATTGTTATTCGCCATCCAAAAAGCATCTTAACTGCTCTGACCGAGATGGATGCCTTAGTTTCCTTAAGGCTTTTGCTTCAATCTGACGAATCCGCTCACGCGTTACATCAAACTGCTTACCGACTTCTTCCAAAGTATGGTCGGTATTCATATTGATGCCAAAACGCATACGTAATACTTTAGCTTCTCTTGCCGTTAAGCCCGCCAATACATTTTGGGTCGATTCACGCAAACCGGCAATGGTTGCTGCTTCAATAGGCGAAAGGACTCTTGAATCTTCAATAAAATCACCTAGATGCGAATCTTCATCATCACCAATCGGCGTTTCCATAGAGATAGGCTCTTTCGCTATTTTTAATACCTTACGGACTTTGTCTTCCGGCATTTCCATACGCACAGCCAATTCTTCCGGTGTCGCTTCACGACCTAATTCCTGCAAAATCTGCCTTGAAATCCGGTTCAGCTTATTGATTGTTTCAATCATGTGTACTGGAATTCGAATAGTCCTGGCTTGATCTGCGATTGAACGAGTAATTGCTTGCCTAATCCACCAAGTGGCATAAGTCGAAAACTTATAACCGCGCCGATATTCAAACTTATCGACGGCTTTCATTAGGCCAATATTACCTTCCTGAATTAAATCCAGGAATTGCAAGCCACGGTTGGTATATTTTTTTGCAATAGAGATTACCAAACGCAAATTCGCTTCGATCATTTCCTTCTTGGCGCGTCTCGCTTTTGCTTCGCCAATTGAAATACGACGGTTAATATCTTTTAAATTGCCGATAGTCAAACCATATCGTGCTTCGATATCAGCCAATATTCTTTGGGCTTTACGCAAGTCTTTTTCATGTTCTTTCAAGACTACCGAATACGGGCTGCTTTCGTCCAAATACTGGTCTAGCCAATTTGGTCGAGTTTCATTGTCCGAGTATGCAGCAATGAAGTCCTGGCGAGACATTTTTGCTTTTTTTACAAAAATGTCATGGATAACTCTTTCTTGCTCACGAACCAAAGCGATGCCATCAGGGATGATGGCTGTTAGCTTTTTGAGGTATTGCGGTGCCCATTTAAATTCCATGAACAGGCCAGCCAGTCCCTCAAATGCCTTTTCCGTTTGTTCGCTAACATAGCCAAACCTACTGATTGCAGCTGATGCCGCTTTCAGTTGCTCCCTGATTTGGTCAATTTTTTCTTTGACTTCTTCGTAATTGAGGCCTTTTAAATCTTCTTCAGGGCTGGCTTCTTCGACCGCATCATTAGTCGCTTGACTGGTGAACAAATCGTCCGGCTCACTCAAGTCAGCAAAGCCTGAAATCATATCCGATAATTTGATGCTGCTTTCTTCTTCAGAAACGGAATCAAATGACTGCAAAACATCTTCCACGACCACACAAGAGCGGGAAATGGCCTTAACAAGTTGTTGGTGGCCTTCTTCAATGCGCTTGGCAATTTTTAACTCATCTGCACGGGTTAATAGTTCAACTGAACCCATTTCGCGCATATACATCCGCACAGGATCAGTCGTACGACCAAATTCGCTATCAACAGAAGCTAAGGCGGCAACTTCCTCGGCATCCTCGTCGTCGGCATTGACAGTGGCTGAGTCGGTAATCAACGAGTCGTCATCAGGTGCCGTTTCGTATACCTGAATCCCTAAGTCATTGATAGTGCCGATGAACTCTTCGATTTGCTCAGGATCGGAAATGTCGCTGGGCAGGTGGTCGTTCACCTCAGCATACGTCAGGTAGCCCTGTACTTTGCCTTTGGCTATCAATTGCCTAAGTTGAGAATGTTGATCTTGACTCATAAATTACCCACCTTACTTTAATTACAACCCACCGAAACCAACAGAAAATTATACTATAAGTTTTGCTAAAAAGCACCGCTCTGTTTTGAAGCCTACAGAACAAACAATCACCTTGCCAATTGCATTAATGCTTTTTGTTTTTTGCAAGCAATTTTTGGAAATCAGCTTCCTTTCTTGCTTGGACGAGCAAATTTTCAAAGCCATTGCTAAATTCATTTTCCACCCACTCTGCATCAACCTTTTGATCTTGTGGGAACAATGCCAATGATGCCAAAACTTTGACAGTTTTTTCATTCGGATGATTTCGGTAGTGTTCTAGTAATATAGCCGTATTGGCTGGTTTTTCTTCTAAAACGTCAGTCAGGATGTCTTTGAACAACTGAAGCCCTGGAAATTCCAAGCCTTCCCAAATAATTTCTTTTTGTTCAACCTTGACGATTAACTGAGGATGTTGTATCAGCAGAGCCATAACCCGTCGAGCCAAGGTCAATGGTAAGGGTCGATTCGCTTGGCTCTTATTGCTTATTGGTTTTTGTGCAAGTCTAGCCGATTTCACTGAAACATCCAGGCCACTTGATCGCGTTAACTCATTTAATCGGGCAAACATCATTTCCCGGAACACGCCCTGGGGCAGCTTTTCCAAATAAGGTTTTGCCTTATTTATCAATTGCGAACGGCCTTCCATCTCGTTGAGATTAAGTTCGCTCGATAAAGTGCTAAAAAAGTAATCGGACAAAGGTTGGGATTGTTGTACGCGCATCCCAAATTTCTCTCCTCCTTCTTCACGCACCATCGAATCGGGGTCATGTTGCCCTGGCAGCAGCAGAATACGAATTTGTCGACCTTCTTTAAGGGCGCTAAAAGTGGCCTCCATTGCACGCCAAGCAGCTACGCGCCCAGCGTTGTCGCCATCAAAACAAAATACCAGTTCGGAGGAAAACCGGAACAATAAATCCAGGTGGGCTTGCGATGTTGCTGTCCCTAACGTCGCCACCGCATTATGGATTCCGTATCCTGCCAGGGCAATGACATCCATATAGCCTTCAACTATGAGTATCCTTTTCGGTTTTCCGTCTTTACGAAGAAGCTCATAGAGGCCATACACCTCCTTGCCTTTATGAAAGACCGATGTTTCTGGTGAGTTTAGGTATTTAGGCAAAGAGTCATCCAAAACTCGCCCACCAAAACCTACAATCCGACCGCGTTTATCCCGGATGGGGTACATGATCCGGCCTCGAAAACGGTCATACGCCCTGCCATCCTTATCAATCAACATGCCTGTTTGAATCAACTGGTGTTGGTCAAAGCGATTCGCTAAAGCCTGCCATTCATCAGGCGCATAACCGAGCATAAATTCCTTGGCGCAATCATCATCAATGCCCCTGGATTTTAGGTAGTTGACGGCTTTTTTTCCGGCTTCGTTGGTTCTGAGGGATTCCACATAAAAAGCTGCAACTTGCTCCAGAAGCAGGTAATGGTCGCTGACATTCTCTTTTTTTGGTGCTGAGTTTGGGTGATCGCTTGCTTCCCTAGGGACATCAACACCTGCAAAAGTAGCTAGGTCTTCGACGGCTTCGACAAAATCCAAGTGACTGAAATCCATCAGGAAACCAATGGCATTGCCGCTTACGCCACAACCAAAGCAATGGAAAAGCTGCTTGTTTCGGCTTACTGAAAAACTAGGGGTTTTTTCGGAATGGAACGGACACCTGGCAACAAAATTTGTGCCGGTTTTTTTTAGCGGAACGTGTGCGTCGATTAAATCGACAATATCAATCCTGGCTAAGAGATCATCGATAAAATATCGGGGAATCCTACCAGACATTATTTGGATCTGGAAAAGCTACTGGGACAGTGCAACCTTGATTTTGGTGCTGACGATGGACATATCGGCGCGGCCTTGCATTTTTCCTTTGAGCAGAGCCATCACCTTGCCCATATCCTTGACGGATTCAGCGCCCGATTCAGCAACGGCAGCATTTACCATGCCATCGATTTCATCTTCACTAAGGGCTTGGGGCAGAAAATCCTGGATAACCAACACTTCCGCCTCTTCAATATCGACCAAGTCAGTTCTACCCGCGTCGGCAAACAGCCTGATGGATTCACGGCGCTGCTTTAACATCTTATCTAACACTACAATGGTGCGTTCGTCATCCAGTACTATACGTTCGTCAACCTCAACCTGCTTGATAGCGGCGAGAATTAACCGGATGACTTGCAGCCTGGCTTTATTGCCTCCTTTCATGGAGGCCTTCATATCGTCCTTGATACGGTCTGTTAACAACCCTGACATAGTATGTTTGCTTTAGAGTGCAGGACGTCCACGACGCAGGTTTTTGAGTGCATAACGCTCACGCGCCAGCTTCTTCAAATGGCGTTTAACCGCAGCAGCGCCTTTACGTTTACGTTCTGAAGTAGGTTTTTCATAGAATTCGCGGCGACGCACTTCTGCCAAAACACCCGCTTTTTCGCAAGCACGTTTGAATCGACGAATAGCAATATCGAAGGGTTCGTTTTCTTTAAGTTTGACTGAAGGCATATCTTCCTAATTATGTTAGTATCTGAAAAAAGGTCTTTAACGCGGTCATAATAACCGACGCAATAAAAAGAACCGCCTATTGTAACCTTAGTTTTATTTTTTTCAAAAACTCAATGTATGTTTTAGGGATAGAAACCTCTTGTGATGAGACCGGCGTCGCTGTTTACCACTCCGAACGCGGCCTGATTAGCCATTTTCTCTACAGTCAAGTCGATATGCACAACGAATACGGCGGCGTGGTGCCTGAGCTGGCATCGCGCGACCATATTCGAAAATTAGTGCCGCTTATTAAGCAAACGCTAAACGAAAGCCAACTACAAAAAAGTGATATTAATGGTATCGCTTACACCGCAGGCCCAGGATTAATGGGCGCTTTGTTGGTCGGCGCAGCCACCGCGAGGAGTTTGGCGTGGGCTTGGGGAATCCCTGCTATCGCAGTGCATCACATGGAAGGCCACCTATTGGCACCCATGTTGGAAGACAACCCGCCAGCTTTTCCCTTTGTAGCGCTACTCATTTCCGGCGGGCACACTTTATTGGTGCAAGTCGAAGGCATAGGCCGTTATCAATTGTTGGGCGAATCACTGGATGATGCCGCTGGCGAAGCCTTTGATAAAACGGCCAAAATGTTAGGTTTAGGCTATCCAGGTGGGCCGAAACTTGCTGAACTTGCTGAACAGGGTGAGCAAATTTATAAATTTCCACGTCCCATGACCGACAGGCCGGGACTGGATTTCAGTTTTAGCGGCTTAAAAACTTTCACACTTAACACCTTTAACAATAGCCAAAAAACCGACCAAGACAAAGCCAACATCGCTTTCGCTTTTCAACAAGCCGTTGCCGAAACCCTCAGCATCAAATGCAAACGCGCCATCCGGCAAACTGGGATTAAACGGCTGGTGGTGGCAGGGGGCGTTAGTGCCAACAAGCAGATTCGTGCTTCATTACGTGAAATGGTGGAGCTAGAAAACAGCGAAATCTACTTCCCCAGACCAGAATTTTGCACCGATAACGGTGCGATGATTGCTTATGCGGGTTGCCAGCGTTTGTTAAGGGGAGAACACCAGAACCTGGAAATATTTGCTAGGCCGCGCTGGCCGATTAATGAATTGCTTTGAATAACAATAGCCTACAAAGCGAGCTTACTCTTCCCCAGCCAACAAACGCTGAATATTCCCCTTATGCCTAATCAGCAAAAATACGGTCATCACCAAAGCAGCACCGACAATCACCTTATCACCCAAAATAAACCAAGCGTAAACAGGCGATAAAACCGAAGCGGTTAGCGCAGAAAGCGATGAAATCTTACGAAGTTTGTATACCAACAGCCAAGTTCCGATAACCGCTAGCCCCAAAACCCAAGAAAATCCCAGTAAAACCCCTAAGGAAGTGGCAACGCCTTTGCCGCCTTTAAAGCCAAAAAATATGGGATAAAGATGTCCGAAAAATGCAGCTAGGCCGGTCATAGCCAAGATAATTGGTGCCACACCCAACAAATTCGCCAGATAGGCAGGGATAAAACCTTTTAGCATATCCCCCAGCAAAGTGATCCCCGCCGCTTTTTTGCCACCAATCCGCATCACGTTTGTCGCCCCTGGATTGCCAGAGCCTTGCTCACGCGGATCAGCCAAACCCATTACGCGGCAAGTAATGATCGCGCAAGAGACAGAACCTAATAAATACGCCACAGGAATTAACAACCACTCAACCATTTTGCACCTTCACTATCCGAAACTTGTATCAACGGTGCATATCCAGGATACTTACCGCTTTTAAAGCGGCACATCATAACCGGAAAATGCTATGGATATTATATTTTTAGGCGGCCTACAAATCGAGACTATTATCGGTATTTACGATTGGGAACGGGAGACCAGACAAACGGTCATACTGGATATAGAAATGGCTTTTGACATCGAAAAAGCCGCAGAAACCGATGATATTGAATACACCCTGGATTACAAGGCGGTGTCTAAACGGATTATCGCTTTTGTAGAAACCAGCAGTTTTTTTCTGGTAGAAAAACTGACTGTCGAGATTGCCAATGTTATCCGTAACGAATTTGATGTGCCTTGGGTAAAAATCACCTTGAACAAGAAAGGCGCAATCCGTGGTGCCAGTGATGTCGGAATCGTCATCGAACGAGGCGTAAAATAACATGCCAACAGGTTATATCAGCATCGGCAGCAATATCGACAAAGATAAGCACATCCCTGCCAGCATCAAAGCCCTTGCCGAGCGCTATGGGCGGTTAACCTTGTCTAGTATTTATGAATCCGACCCCATCGGCTTTACCGGTGACCCGTTTTATAACCTAATCGTAGGTTTCGATTCTGATTTGGATGTAAAAGAAATCTTTCGGCAATTAAGGCAAATTGAACTGGACAATGGCCGCAACCGCGAGTGCAAAAAATTTTCCGCCCGAACGCTGGATTTAGACCTTGTTCTCTATGGCGACCTTATTGTCAACGAAGGCCGTATCCAAATACCGCGTGATGAAATTGAAAAATATGCGTTTGTGTTGGAACCGTTGGCGGAAATTGCTGGGCATTTGCGGCATCCTGTTTCACAAATCCGTTATGCGGAGTTATGGGAAAAGTTTGATAAAACTAATTTGAAGCAACATCGTGTAATGCCTGCTTGGTAAAGTGTTTTAGCATCAAGGGCGCACAATATGCCCAACATACGAGATTCAGCCGCTTCTGGAATTGCTTTCGCAACAATTATTCCACCACGTACATTCCAACAATTATTGTCATTCTTTAATACCTTTAAGTTGCTTATAAAGAGAAACTAATATTCCTGAAATAGCAAAACTGAGCATTCCTATTTGTAGCAACGTCAACAAAACTAACTTTAGAAATTTTTCTTCATTATTGATATCGAATTCCTTGTATGGACTTGTCATAAAAAAAATTGAATATAATGAAACTGATAATAACCAGACCAATGGATTTTCTGAAGTAGCCATGTATGAGTAATCCTTTGGTGGTTCGTGACCCCATAATGGAAAAAATAATCCAAGCTTTGATAACCTTTTTTTAGATTCAAATAAAAGATGTTGAGCTTCTTTCACGTTGCTCTGCAATTGTATTAAACCAGGGGAATCTATCTGATTATGAAAAATGATCAAAGCTAATATTGAAATAATAAAGGAGCTGGTAGTGAGTAAAAATTCAGACGCAT
>JABFSV010000321.1 GCA_013140405.1 Methyloglobulus sp.
TCATTTATCTGTTGTTTGTGGGGAAGATATTTCGGAAGCTGATATTTTAAGATTGGCCTTAGACGGGCATTTAAAAATATCAGTAAATTTTGTTTACGGTATTCACGCAAAAGCAGCCGAATGGTTATTTTTTAATGAATCTCCTCTGTTTTTTAAACATGAATCTCAAGACCAGACAGATTTTGATGGGCTTTTATTACAGCTTTCTAAATTTTATGGTGAGAAAAGAGGCAAAGTCAAAAGCGAGAAGGTATATCACATAGATGGTGTATGGGACTTGCCGTTGGTAGGATGCGAACGAATTGTTATTGGTCGTAAATATCAGGATTTAACCGATTGGCCTTTTGAAGAACATGCAAATGGCGACGGTACTTTCGTTGAAAGAGAAGGAGAATTATTTGAACTTCAGGATAGCCTTGGTGATAGGTACGGATATAGAGCAGCTTATTGGAAAGAGTGTTTCAAAATTAGAAGGCTCGAAGGGAGTAAATCCAAAAACACAAGAAAAGATAACCTATTAATTTTACGAAGAGAAAAACTGGAAAAACTTGAGACACCTTATTATAAATGGGAAAATCATGACCAATACTACCCGACAGTTGCATTACCTGAAGATAGTGTTTTAGTTGTACGCACCCATGCTTTAAGAGAGTTTGAGCAACTAATTAGTGATATTGAGCCAGAAAGTAACACAGCAACTCCAACCGATGCTAAGCCCAAGGCAGAAGTAAAAAAATCTGATGGTCATGAAGAACGACATGCAAGAAATAGAGAGCAGATTCTCGGAGCGGCACTTTCTGTATTGGCTAAGTGGCCTGATGAATGCAGAACAGATAGAGGTGATCCCTTAGCTTCGAAAATAGCAAAAATGGTAGAGAGTAAAGCGGAGTTATTTTGGTCTGATGCAAAGCCGCCATTAATGCCCGAAACTATTGAAGAACATATTAGGGATTGGATAAAGAAAACGGTTGGCAGGAAGTAATTTTACTTCAGCCGGAGTAAATTTTAGTCACTAAAAAATTCACAAAATAGCCAATACCATAGCCTCACGATGTTTAACTACCCGTGAGGCTTTTTTATGACTGATACCCCCGCACATACAACTTTGGGCGACTTTTGCCCCAAAAACAGTTTTGCAGTTCATCCAGACAATCCGCTGAAAGAATCGGAATTTAACTGGCTATTCAAAAACCGCAATGCCAATGGTTTTAAAGAGGCATTCGTTAAAGTGAATGCCCGAAAGTACCTGGTTCATGTACCAACTTACACACAATGTCTAGCCAATCGTAGGGGCGCGTAATCCTGAATTGTTCCGCACCAATGCGAACGGCTACCGATTCGGATAATCGGACACAGATAGCGGTATCGCATGGTAAATGCGGATTCAATCCAGTGATTATGCGGCTTCTAACGAAAAACTACAGTGATTTTAAAAATAGGATGCTAATAAATGGAAGTTTAAGCGATGGCTAATAATAGGCAGAAGAATAAAGGGCGGCGATCCAGCCCGACATTTGCAGCCAAGCCGCATCATATATTCAGGCCGAATTTTGCCCACAAAATTCCGTCCCCTGCCTCTGTTCTTACTCATAAGGCCGCGCATTTGCTGGATAACCTTATTGCACAGTTTAATGGTCAAAATAACGGCGATTTATCCGCCGCGCCAAAGATCATGAAACTGTTTGGCTGGAGTTCACAAGGGTCTGTCTATGGCGCGTTGATTGAATTGTTAGCCCTTGGCTTCATCGAACAGACTAGGCAAGGCGGTAGGAATCAATGTTCACTTTACGCGGTCACTTGGTTGGCAATAGATGGGTGCAATAACAAGCTGGATGTGAAACCTACCAGGGTTGCTTCAAACCTGTGGAAACCTGAAAATACGGATAAGATTGACTGGCGATTCGTAGAGGCTTGGCAGAAGCAACAAGAGAAGCCCCAACCAAAATTAAAACCAGTTGCCGCTATTCGGACAAATGATGTCGGTATTAGGACAAGTCAGAAAAAAGAGGGGAGCAATCTTTGATTATGTGTTCGCTATACGGACAAGTCAGAGCATTATTACTCGTTTGTGTTGTCGGTATTCGGACACCTTTATAAATCTACCATCCCCATAAGGAATTAATTCATGCAGGTTAAGGCGATTCGTAGTTATCAAAGCCGGAATAAAATTTGAAATTGGTTGAATGAAATATATTGAGTTACCCAAATGGCAAAACGAAAACAGGAACAATTCATCAAAGGCACTGCCAGCCATCGACGCACCGAAAGCGATTACATGGGCGTGTTATTGGATGCCGTTTCCCTGGAAGATTGGCGCAGTGTTGTCACTAATGCGTTGAATAGGGCAAAAACAGGCGATGCTTCTGCTAGGGCTTGGCTTGCCCAGTATTTAGTAGGTAGACCAGATACTAAAGCACCATCCGCATTGACGGTAGTTGTACAACAGCTATTAAACGAAAATCCAGTAGTAAACAAGCTGGCAAATCCAGTAATAAGTCAGTATAAATACCCTTCTTTGCATGAAGATGATGCTTTAAAAGATAAAATTAAGGGATTAATAGCCTTAGAATTGGCTGAAAAAGTGAACGCTGTTGAAACACCTGAAAGCTAGATATAGCAAGCAATACAGACGATTTTTAAGGTTTTTATAAACTTAATTTGCCTAATGATTTCGGAAAAAATAAATGGGCGGCTTCGGTAGCGGCAGACAAAATGGGGCGGATTGCACAGATGATTTTCGTTGGATTGATATTCGACGATGGCAACGTGATGGATTGATTTCACAGGGGCAGCAAATAAATTGGCAATGGCTACAGCATGGCGAAAAAGTTGCCTCAATTGGAGGAAAGGTAGAAACCGACCGAATACGGTTGTTTTATTCCTACAATAGAATCGGTGAAGAATCGGAAGACCTCGATTATGTGGTAAATCTACAAACGACGAGTTGTAATTATGGCGGAGCACGTTATTGGTTCATATGCCCGATTGTTGGCTGTGGACGCCGGGTAGCAGTCTTGTACTTGGGCGGTAAATACTTTGCTTGCCGACATTGTTATCGCTTGGCTTATCGCAGCCAGCGGGAATCAAATCATGACAGGGCAGATCGAAAAGCCAACAAAATAAGGGATAAATTGAAGTGGGCACAGGGAGTTCTTAATACTATGGGCGGTAAGCCCAAGGGAATGCACTGGAAGACTTATTACCGTACTTGGCGGAAATACCATGAAGTTTCCGATCAAGTCTTATTGGGTATATCAAAAAGACTGCGCATCGTTGATGACTGGTTATCGTCTATGAGTAACAAAAAAAAATTTTAATCCTCATAACGGTAGTTGGTAACGGTTTTGGCTTCAGCTAATATGCGGTTAAAGCACTAGTATTACCTCTAATTATTTCGATTAATGAACCAAAATGCCGCACCAGCATGTAAACAATACCTTGTAAGCGCAACAACAAGCTATTATTGCCACTATAAACAAACGGGTTACATTTCTATTTCTTCTAAACATAAGCCAGTTTTAATTCCCGTTAATTTACTGAGACAGCATTAATATCGCTCAAACACAAAACTATAAACCACCTAATGACCACTCACGCTTTACAAAACATAACCAAAATAGAAGACAATCTCTGGGAGGCCGCCGACCAGCTCCGCGCCAACTCTAAACTTACCTCCAGTGAATACTGTATGCCCGTATTAGGGGTAATCTTTTTGCGCCATGCCAGCAACCGCTATTTGGTGGCGTTAAAGCAAATCGAAGCCGACCAACAGGCAGGTAAAATCCCTCAGCGACCCTTAGAAAAGGCGGATTTCTTTAAACGTCGGGCTTTGATGCTGCCCGAACAAGCGCGTTACGGCTATCTGCTCAAACTGCCCAGCGGCGTTAAATTGAGCCAAGCCCTGGTCGATGCCATGACATCGATAGAACAAGACTTTGAGCCATTAAAAAACCAATTGCCCAAGGACTATCACATTTTTGATGATGTGCTGCTGGAAGACTTATTGCGAATTTTTGACAGCGAAGCCTTGCGCACCGCTTCCGGTGATGTTTTCGGGCGAATTTATGAATACTTCCTGATGAAGTTTGCCATCCAAGGCGCCCAGGATAATGGTGAATTCTTTACCCCGCCCTCTTTAGTACAAACCCTTGTTAACGTCATTGAACCCGATCATGGCGTGGTGTTTGATCCCGCTTGTGGCTCAGGCGGTATGTTTGTGCAATCCAGTCATTTTATCGAGCAAGAAGGGCTGGAC
>JABFSV010000033.1 GCA_013140405.1 Methyloglobulus sp.
TGATTTTCGCCACATTGATGTTGACGTTGGTAACGTCCGCACACAACCTGGAATCCAGGTATTTATCTACAAATCCACTCGGAATGGCGTAACTCAGAAGATCGTTTGGATCACTAAAAGCAATGATAGGGGTGTTTGCCAGCACTCGCTTTTCGTATTTATCCCCACCTGGCTGGCAGTAGGATTGCTTTTGATTGCTCACCTCTGGCAATTTCTGCCCTAATTGCAACATCGGTAATTGGTTGGACATCATGTAGATACGGATTTTTTTCTGCTTTAAGGCCTCCCTGAAATCGCCATCGCGCCTGTCAATCCGCGCGGCTATGCGTTGTACGCCATCTATAGTGATGCGACTACCAAGACTGTGCGATACGACGGCGTATTGGTCAATTTTAAGGTTGGCAGCCAAGCCTTCAGAATTAAAGGCACAGGCCTTAGAAACGCCATCAGGAAGATTTTGCCAGTCACTTTTAATCATCCAACAAAATGCCTGCTCAAATGAAACCAGGATATCCTCCTTGCTCTCACCCAAGTAAATGAGAGGATCAGGGCCGGTGTCATTGGAGAATTTCTTCATCAGGTTATTGATTTCCGCACGACGGAAGGAATATTCCCCTGAATTGTCATAAGCCAGCACCTCCTTTTGCTTGGCAGTAATAGCAGACCAAGTCAGTTCGTAGAACATCAGTTCTTTGCTTCGGTCTTTACTCAGCAACCTGACGATGCTTAAATTGCCAAGGTTTTTGCTGCTGTCATAGATGCTAGTTAGGGTGATATTTTTCTTCTGTGCGGACATCACCGGCAAATCCAGTTCCGCCGCCAATTTTTCGACAAACTGCGTAGAATACCCGGGCAGATGATCGCCTACACCATGCACCATCAAGACTTTCATCTTGCCCTTTTTGTTGTCCAAAAATGGTGACAGTCCATCGAAGGCTTTGCCCCAAATTTCGCAAACTCGGGTGTCTATGGTGTTCTGTTGTTCAAAAAAGGCTTCAACCATGCCTTTGCCCATGCTGGAACAGCCGCTCAAGGAAATCGTTAAGAACGATAAAAAGAAAATTTTAAATAGAAGTTTCATGCGTTATAGTGAAAGCCGTAAGAAAAAACCTGCAAAATGCTACCACTTAACCGATAAAATGAGTAATTCACAGGCTGGTAAGCTTAATTTTACACCGACCAAGCATTCTATGAGACAAAGATTAACTGACCTGATTGTTGTGCTATTGATTAGCGTTCCCTGCCTGTTGCGGGCGGAAAATCTAGTGGATGTATACGAACGCGCCTTGCAGAACGATCCCATCGTCAAGCAAGCTGAAGCCAAACAATCGGCTGCTGGGGAAAGCCGGAGCCAGGGACTCGCGCGGTTTTTTCCTACTGTAGCGGCCACGGGTGCTTCTGGCAGAGAATGGCGACATAATAAAATAAAAAGCCTAACAAATTTGTTTCCTGCCAGTCAGGAATACTGGAACTCTAGTTTTAGCGTTAATCTGACCCAGCCCCTGTTCCACTGGGATCATTGGGTGCAGCTCAGCCAATCGGATAACCAAATCGCCCAGGCTGAGGCGGCTTATCAGGCAGAATTACAGAACCTGATGGTCAGGACGACCGAAGCCTATTTCAATGTGCTATCGGCGCAGGACAATCTGCAATTTACGGTAATGGAAAAACAGGCGATTGCGAAGCAACTAGAACAAGCCAAAGCAAGATTTGATGTCGGCATCATTCCCATCACAGACGTGTATGAAGCACAGGCTGCTTTTGACGCGACGACTGCCAATGAGCTTGAAGCAGCCAATCAATTGGATAACCAAAAAGAAGCGCTAAGGGAAATTATTGGTGAAAACGAAGGAACGCTCAATTCACTCGGTGAACCCCTGCCCTTAAAAAAACCAGAACCGGACAATATGTCCAAATGGAGCGATACGGCAGAAACCAATAACCTTAGCGTTATCGCCGCCTTCAATCAAATGGAAGTATCGCGCAAAGGGATCGACATACAACGCAGCGGTCATTTGCCCAGGCTAGATTTGGTGGGTTCTTACGGCGCAACAGAAAATGGCTCCGCATTTGGCCCGCGTGGTGACACCCAAAACATCGGCGTACAGTTGAATGTGCCTCTATTTGAAGGCGGCGCAGTCAACTCCAGGACGCGGCAAGCCAGCTTTGAATACGAAGCCGCTAAAGAAAATCTGACGGCGATCAAACGCTCGGTAAAACGTCAGGTCAACAATGCGTACCGCAGTATCCTAACCAACATAAGCCGCATAGATGCGCTCAAAGCCACCGTCACCTCGGCAGCCAGCGCCCTGGAAGCCTCAGAAGCTGGGTTCGAGGTTGGTATACGCACTATGGTTGATGTACTTGGTGAGCAACGCAACGTTTACCGCGCTAAACGCGATTTGTCACGCGCCCGTTACGACTATCTGATTAATACGATCAAGCTGAAACAAACGACCAGCGACCTTACCCAAGTCGATCTTGAGTTGATTAATAGCTTGTTGGTGGCAAGCTCTGCCCAGCCAAAACAATAGTCGTGTCGGCGTTATGGATGAGCTACGAAGCCCACATCCTACAAATGTACATAGCATATAAATGTCAAAATTTCCTCACCGATCGACTGAAAATCATGGCTGCATGGAAACAGTTGCCGCAAAAGCACAGCGTGAATATGGCTTGCCTTGGCCTGATTACGAACTACTCGATGCGGGTGACGGCAAAAAATTGGAGCGGTGGGGGACAATCATCACCATTCGCCCAGATCTTCAAGCACACTATAAACCAGGATTACTTTACTCTCAGTGGCTGGAAATGGCGCATTGGGAATTCGAGGAGCAATCTTCAATACAAGGCCGCTGGAAAAACATCAAAGCGCATTCTCCTGAAGAATGGACGATCACCTATGGCAAATTAAACTTTGGCTTGAAATTAACCAAGTTCAAACACGTCGGCCTATTTCCAGAACAACAAGCCAACTGGCGGTTTATTCAAGAACAGGTTTTCCCCGGTCAAAAGATTTTAAATTTATTTGCCTATACTGGGGCGGCATCGTTGGTTGCACGTGCCAATGGTGCGGAAGTGGTGCATGTGGATTCGGTCAAACAAATGCTCACTTGGGCTAATAATAATAGGGAGCGCAGCTCGCTTTCCGACATCAAATGGGTGCTTGAGGATGCGTTAAAATTTGCCCAGCGCGAATTGAAACGCGGCAATAAATACGATGGCATCATTATGGATCCTCCCGCATGGGGATTGGGCGCTAAAGGTGAGAAATGGAAATTGGAAAACCATCTGTCCAGCTTGATAGAAACCGCGCACGGGCTAATGAATCCCAAGGCTTTTTTAATCCTTAATACTTATTCACCTAAAGTGGCGTTGGCGGATTTGGCAAAGTCTGCCGAGCCATATTTTCCTGCAAATCAAATGCGAACAAAACAACTTTGGATACCAACAAAAACCGGTAAAGAGCTGTTTTGTGGCAATTTGTTGCGGGCAATCAGGTAAAACTGCTTTGTCGTTGCTACCCTTTAATACGTAAGAGGTGGTGATGAACATGGTGGGCAAAACCGCTTGCCCACTTTGCCGGACTAGAAAACGATGTAGAGTGAATATGTGCGAAACAATCAGATTGTAAACCAGCTCTGTGTCGTCAATCCTTTGCAGATAAGACTGGGAAGTCTTTATCTCTAATCCTTCTCCGCTATTGAATAATTTATAAGGCCTTTTATGAAACGCACTATCTCCGGCTTAAAAATATCGTTATGGCCTTCTATGATCTCCTTAGAAGCGCGAATATTAAGATAAGGGTTGTGTAAGTTCGTTTTTCCTAAATGTTTAAGGGCTATGTCCCCAAAATTTATTTCACCTGTATTGTTTTTCCAGCGTTCAGATGTGGTTTCGACACTTAACTCTTGTAGGTGCGGTGTTTTATTATCTAAAGGTTTTAGCGTGTGAGTGAAAAATGGTTCAAAGTGTCCTACCGTAGTCCTATCCGCTTCGCCTTCTGCCAATGTGTATTTCCACTTAGATGCACAAAATTGGCGTTCGACATGATTGTTGTGGGTTTCAGTCAGCGTATATAGGGATCGACCAAGTGGAAATAATTTGCCGGTAGCTTCATCACCTTCTGAGGTCAGGATGGTCAATTTAGGTTTTTGGTCAGGATTGTCAATGCAATCGGACTGGGCCATATCGTATAACGGTGCATAACGTAAAGCCTCAAAAGCAGGGTTAATGAGTACGACCAGAT
>JABFSV010000059.1 GCA_013140405.1 Methyloglobulus sp.
AACTACCGCTTTTTATCAGAGGGTGTTTTATTCATAACCTGCGATTTTTTATCTTCGACCAAGCTTTGTCGTTTGTTGGCCGCTTTCATTTGCGAGGCAAAATCGAGCGAAGCGGACAAGGTATAAACCACGTCTTCCAGCTTGGCACGGGAGCTGCGAACTTCACTTTTCTTGATGAGCGATAAGACGTTACTGGCTTTTAATTCCTCAAAGGCGGAATCGAGAGCGGCTACGGCTTGCCGTTGCTGCTTATACCCCTCCAGCAACGCGCTATCGCGTTTGATGGTGCTGAATCTCATCTCAAATGAGGTTGAGAGGCTGGCAAAGGTGAATTTTAAAGAAAGCTGCTTGTGTATCCATCGCGCAAGTTGGGTGCTGTGGCTCATCATCTGTGCGTAATTGAACTGCCGATAAGTGAGCGTATCAATGGAGCGCGTCACAAGCGGGTGAAACTGCACCATCCACTTAGATTCCGGGTCTTCTCTCAATTTCTTGCGGGAAACAGCCGTTAAGGTAGGAAAATAGCTGCTAATCGAAACCCCCTCCCCGCTCGTTCCGTCGCGGTTCGTTATCTCAATGGAGCTACGGGCAAGGATTCTGAGGCTCAAATGGATTTGCTGATAAGAGCGTGTATGTCCGCGCTTTTTGAGTTCCTCGCGGAGAAGGTGCAAGGTAAAGACAACCCCACTTCGATAATTCGACTGGTCAAAATAGCCGTGGCTTTGCTCGGCGGCAATTTTCCGCAAAGCATCTTCCATCAGTTCCTCATTGGCGCTGGGATAATAGCCTGTAACGGTATCATCCTCGTTTTTTATCCATGCGGGTTGAATAACGGCGGCTAATTCTGTGGTGCGATAATTGAACGGGACAGTCATTAACTGCGGAAATGTGCCAGCCTTCCGCATTTTGTCCATTGCTTGACGCGAGACGGAATAACGCGGCACACTGTCCCAAAGGTCAAAAGTGTTTGAGAGACGGTCGCGCTCCCCTTCCGTGTTGTAGAGAAACGACTGGAACAAGTCGAGTTGCTGCCCTTGGAAATCATCTTCTTTGGGTGGCAAAACAGCTTTGCCTTTCTCTGGTTTCACCTTCGCCATGTTATCTAGCCTTATTTATTGTTTTCCTTAATTAAGGCTTTCCGTATTTGTGGAAAGTCACAATTAAGGTTAAGCCCGTTTCTGTTCTGGGAAGTGTTTTTCCAGCAAAATCCTCAGTTCATCTGTCATTTTGATCCCCTTGCTCGCGCATTGGGTCTTGATGCGGCGGTGCAAGGTTTCAGGGATGTCAAAGGTTAGCCGTTTCATAGCTTCAAACTCCTCTGCTGCTGTGGTCTTGCGGTTCTCAACCCAAGTGTCAGCGCTGGCGGCGGCCTTGGCGGTGGGTTTCGCGGTAAAGGTGACTTTTTTGGTCATGGTTACATCTCCAGTAATTCACGGGTTAAGGCTTCAATTTCTTTGGCGGCGCTTCCGGTTGGCTCGGTATCCATTACTGTTAGCCCCTGCGCGGCGCTTTCAGCAAAAGAGACACGCTGGCAAACGGTATTTTTCAAGACTTTCACCTCGTACCCTGCCAAAGCCTCCCCTACGTCACGCCCGATAGCTGTGTTCGTAATTTTACGGTTAATTACAAATGCGCTTTTAATGTTTTCCTTAAATGCGCTGGCTTCTTTCAGCAGGTCAACAATTTCTTTGGCTGCCCACACATCATAGGGTGACGGCTGCACCGGAATCAGCACAATATCGCTGGCCATGATAGCGGCACGGGCAATCTCGTTCACGCGAGGCGGTCCATCTATCAAAACCGCGTCGTAGTTTTTGGCGATGGCTGGCAGTTCTTTATGGAGGTTGGACTTGGGAAGACCGATAACGGAGAAACTGGGGTTCTCAGGTCGGTTTTCTGACCAATCCAAGGCGCTGCCTTGGGGATCGGCATCTACCAGCAGAACACTTTTCCCTGAACGGGCAAGCGCTTCTGCGATATGGACGGCAAGGGTAGTTTTACCAACGCCACCTTTTTGGTTCAAGAATGCAATAATCATTAAATCCGCCTTTACGTAAATACGGCAATAAGGTTTACCGTAATTGCTGATTACCTTAAATGTTATTTTGTAATCCGTCAATCATTATTTTGTCGAATCATAGGGTTATAGTCAAAGTAAAACTCATCCGACAATAGCAATATTGCAATTTAAGGCTATAGGCTGCACTTTTTACTTGTCATAACTATTCAGAAGGTGTATATATTTTGGTATATACAAACAAGGGGTCGGGATGGAGCAAGAATTTGAATGGGATGAGCGCAAGCGGCAGAAAAACCTTGAAGCTCACGGCGTTGATTTTGCCGACATCCTGCCATTGTTCATCCAGCAAGAAACCGTTGTTTTTGAAGATACTCGAAAAGATTACGGTGAAGAGCGTTATATCCTGATGGGCGAACTGCATGATTTGTTTTTTCAGGTGGCGTTCACAAGGAGAGGAACAACAGTTCGCATTATTTCTGCGAGACGGGGCAATAAGCGGGAACGGAGAATTTATGAACAACAAGAAAATAACTAAAGTCGTCTTAACCGAAGACGCTAAGGTGTTGACGCAACGCACCGATAAAACCTTCGCACAGGTCACGGGCAAGACCGACTGGGCGAAGCTGGCGGCCATGAAAGATGAAGACACGGATTATTCTGACATCCCAGAACTCACCGAGGCTTTTTGGAAAGAGGCCAAAGCCTCAATTCCAGAGAGCAAGCGTCCTGTTTTCCTGCGCCTTGATGGTGACGTGCTGCAATGGTTCAGGGGGCAGGGGAAGGGCTACCAGACCCGTATCAACGCCATTCTTCGGGCGTACATGAAAACCCATGAAGACAAGGTAAACCACACGCCTTAACGCCAGTGAAGACGATCATGACCAAGTTGAGCGACTTGCATAAGAAGTGGCGGCGCGACCCAGACTATCGCGCTGCTTATGATGCGTTAGAAATTGAGTTTGCAAAGACGACCCTGAGCAAGGCACAGCTCGATGAAAAAGCCACTACACAAACCCGCAAAACCGTAAATTAACATTTCCGTATTTACGGATATATTCTAATCAATGGATTTAGGGTATTTATGCTCAGTGCCTTTTTCAAAGGAACATTGAATATCAGGTATCATATTGGTACTATTTAGGTATGTACTAAATCCATTTGGAGGTTTTTATGCATGTCCGATTTGCTGATGTAGACGAAAATTTTATCAAAACAGAAGTGCAGGGCGGGTTTTACACCAATGAAACCGAGCTTGTCCGTGATGCGGTGCGCCGGATGAGGGAGGAAAAAGAGCACGCAAGGCGCTTTCAGGAAGCGATTGCCAAGGGCATTAGGGCAGTAGAACGCGGCGAGACTGTTGCGCTCACACCGGATTTGCTGCAAGAGATCAAGCAGGATGCGATCCGTAAGGCCAGAAACGGCGAACCTTATAGCAGCACCGATGCCATCCCAGAAAACGCTCAAGCTTGAACTTTCCACGCTGGCTAAGGACGATCTAAGGGATATTGCCCAATATACTTTTACCCACTATGGCGAACGGCAAGTCGATATTTACTTGCAGGCGCTCTATGACGGTATGGAATTACTCGCGGAAAACCCAGAAATAGGCCACCGGAGGGATGACATACCCAGTGGCTATAAAAGCCTGCCCATCGAGAAGCATATCCTTGTCTTTACCATTCAGGGCGAGAGCCTTATCATTGCCCGAATCCTTCATCAGAGCCGCGATATGCAGCGCCACCTTTAGGTGCGGGAAACGTGCTTGTCTTGAAAATGTTTTGACTACATCGCTGCACCTTGTCTAACAAAGGAAGGATTTTTAGACAAATCCATAAACCTATATAATCAATAGGTTGCATGTCTAATAATTAGGCCGTTACTATCGCTGGCTTGCACGGGTTATCAATCAGGCAATGGCAATGTACAAGAAAAACGCCCGTTTATCTTGCACACCAAAAATCGCCCAAACCAACCGCAAAAACCGCCAGAAAACCCATTGAGAAATTCTACGCAACCTTGTACCCTTATGTTTATCTTTTCTTGTGCATCGGGGTTCATCATGCTGGTCGGTTATGTCCGGGTATCCAAAAACGATGGCAGCCAAACATTAGCGCCGCAGCGCGACGCGATGGTTGCCGCTGGCGTTGAGCCAAAACGGATTTACGAAGACCTGGCATCAGGCCGCAAGGACGACAGGCCGGGGCTGAACGCTTGCCTCAAGGC